>DATLUW010000051.1:0-9229 GCA_035577825.1 Actinomycetota bacterium
GAAACCGACAAGGCTGGCAAGGTGTCCTCGACGGAGGACGAGGAGCGTGTAGCTGACGCGACGAGTTGGTTGCTCGCCGCGTACGACACGCCGGAGGACGTCACCCACGTGATCGAGCTCAACGTCGGCACGGGGACGAAGCCGGTGTGGCTGCCGTGGACGATCAAGTCGGTCGATGGGTCGCTGATCCGGAGGATTCGGTCGCGGGCCGCCGACTCGATCGGTGATTCCCGCAGCCGGATGAGCGCTGCCAGCAACGTGGAGGCGGCGTTCCGGTCGAACCTCGAAGTGATCGTGGAGGGCACCGTCGATCCGGACTTGCGGGAGGCGGCGCAGGCCCGGAACATCGCCGACGCAACGGTGATCGTGGAGGGTGCGCTCAGGAACAAGCAGGGACTCGTCGATCAGGTGGCCGGCGCGATCTACGCGCTGTCCGGCTACGACGAGGAAGACGTGAGGGACCAGGTCGAGCAGGCGGCGGCGCGTTCCTCGTGAAGCTCGGCGGCTACATGCGGCTGCTCTACGCGTGCTGGAAGCACACGGGCGGCCGCATGTGCCCCTTCAGGACTCACCATGTCCTCGGGGAGGATTACAGGCGTCTCGATGACCCGGACGCCCCGCCTGTCCGTCCGAGCGACCCTCGCAGGGTCAGGAACATCCTTCTCGCGTTCGCGGCGTGCGCTGAGGAAGAACAGATCGACCTCGCCGCGGCACAGACCGCGTCGATCTAGCTGACATGGCTGCCACGGAAGCTCAGAAGCGGTACTGGAAGACGCCGAAGGGGAAGGCGATGAAGAAGGCCGCTGACCGTCGGTACTACGAGCGCAACGCCGAGGCTATCCGCACACGGGTGAACGGCAACTTCCACGCGCTCTCGCTCGAAGAGAAACTCGAGCGGGGTCGTCGCAACCGGGAAGCTGAGGGCAAAGAGAGTCGGCGCGAGCGGTGTCGCGTGGAGCAGGCGAAGCTGAAGCGAGATGTCTTGCTCGGCTACGGCGGCGCGTGCGAGTGCTGCGGCAACGACTACCTCCCGCACCTCACCATCGACCACGTGAACGGCGGTGGCACGCAGCACCGCAAGAAGGAGACACAGGCGTCCCTCTATCGGAGGCTACGTCGTGAGGGGTTCCCTCGCGGCGAGTACCGCGTGCTCTGCTGGAACTGCAACTGGGCGAGCCACTCGCTCGGGGAGTGCAGTTGCCAGCGCACAGAGGAAGGGGGTGATGCCCTATCGCCGCAACTGTAACCGGCGTGTTTTAGGATAATCGACCGCGCCAGCCCCGCCATGAGGGGTATGGAGCGTCAGGCGATCAAGACGGACTTGGCGATCGCGAGTGTCGGGAAGACCCTCGACGGCGTCGGCTCGAAGAAGAACCTGAAGTCGCTCGAGGCGGCGTCGAAGGACTTGCGGACGCTCGGGACGGAGGCGGAGAACGTTGATCGCCGGTCGAGGCGGATGTCGAACACGATGCGGACGACCGAGCGGGACGTGACACGGATGGGTCGTGCGTTCCGTGGGGCGGGGGACGCGTTCAAGTCGTTGGCGATCCTGATGAAGCCCGCGATGTTCCTCGGGATCGGCACCGCGATCGGGGTTCTCGTCCAGGCGGTGGGGGCGCTGTCGGGCGGGATCATCTCGCTGTTGCCACGGATGACGGACTGGGTGGGGTTGCTGGCCCCGGCGACGGCCGGGATAACTGGGTTGGGCCTCGCCCTGGTGACGACGAAGCTGGCGTTCAACGGGCTCAGTCAGGCGCTCGGCGGCAACAAGAAGGCGATGGCGCAGTTGACGCCGGAAGGGCGGAAGCTGCTCGCGACGCTGCGGCAGATGCGGCCGATCGTGAAGGAGCTCCGGCAGTCGTCGCAGCAGGGGTTGTTCCCTGGGATCGAGACGGCGCTGCGGCGGTTGCAGCGCGGTGTGCCGACGTTGCAGCGGCTTCTGCGGGCGCAGGGGCAGCGTGAGGGTCGCCTCGCGGTTCAGGCGGCGACGCAGTTCACGACGCCGGGGGCGCTGTCCGACTTCGAGAAGATCGGTACCCAGGGCGGGCAGATGTTCTCGCGGGCGGGTGGGGCACTCCTCGATTTCATCTCGATCCTGCGGAACTTCGCGGTGGCGGCGCAGCCGTTCACGGACTGGTTGACGAAGTCGATCGCGGCGTGGGTGAAGCATCGGAAGGAGGTCGCGGAGTTCAACCGGGACTCGGGCAAGACGGCGGCGTTCCTGAACCGCTCGAAGGTCGCGCTGACGAACCTCTGGCACATCGCGACGAATCTGTGGGGGACGTTCAAGAACATCGGGCGGGCCGCGCGGCCTCTCGGCGACGACCTGTGGCGGTCGGCTGAGAAGACGACGGCGGCGTGGGAGCGGGCCACCCGCACGAACGAGAAGCTGACCGTTCAGTTCATGCGGATGCGGCCGGCGATCCACGAGATCAACGCGATCATCGGTGGCCTAGTCCGGGGGATCTTCCGGATGGGGTCGGATCCGGGGCTGCCGAAGACGCTGCGGGGCATCCGTGGGATGGGGTCGGCGCTTGAGAAGATCTTCAGTTCGCTCGCGAACAACTTCGGGCCTGCCATCGCTAGCTTGTTGACGTCGCTCGCGAACACGCTGAACACGCTGACCGGGGCGACGGGGCCGCTGAAGCTGATGGTCGAGCTGCTCGACAGGGCGCTTCGGATTATCAACGGGATCGCGTCGGCGATCCCCGGCTTCGGCTCGGCGCTCGGCGCTGCCCTGGACGTGTTCCTGATCTCCCGGTTCCTGACGAAGCTCGGCCTGCTCGAGGCGGGGTGGTGGCGTGTGGCGCGGGCGGCGGGCGCGGCAGGCGCGGCGACGTCGGCAGCAACGGGCGGTGGGTTCTTCGGCTTCGGGCGTGGCCGCGGCGGCGGCGGCAGCATCAGGTCGACGACGACGGGCAACCCGATCGGGTTCGGTATCGCCGGAGGCGTCGGCGGTGGTGGGCGGAGCATCCTCGGCGGTGGGCTGCGCGGCGGACTTGGCACGCTCGGCGGTTCAGCGCTCCGTGGAGGCATGTACGGGCTGCTCGCGGCCCCGATCGTCGGTGGACTCGGCACAGCCGCGCTCGGGTCGCGTGGCGGCAGCATCCTCGGTGAGGCCGCAGGCGGGGCGGCGTTCGGCGCGACGGTCGGGTCGGTCATCCCCGGTGTCGGCACCGTCGCTGGTGGGCTGATCGGCGGTGGCCTCGGTGCCCTCCACGCAACGCTGTCAGGGGCGGGCACAGTGAGCCGCGCCGACGTCGCCGGGAAGTACGTGAGCGGCGCGATGTCTGATCTGGCGCTTCAGCACTTCCCGAACGACATCGCCCGCCTGACCGCCGAGCTCAAGGTCTACCAGATCGCGCAGCGGGGTCTTGCGAACGACCGCTCCCGGTCGGCGCGGGAGGAACTCGTCCAGATCAACCAGGAGATCGCCGCACGACAGTCGGTGGTCGCGCAGCTACGCGCCGAGCGTCAGCAGCGGATCACGGGGGCGGCGGTGAAGCGTGTCCGGGGGATCGAGGCAGGGCTTGACCGGGCGTACGGGATGCTCCGCGGTGGCGGCTCGACGGAGCTCGGGGCGATCCTGCAAATCAACCGGACGGCCTACCGGCAGATCGAGCAGACCAGGAACCCCACAGCTCGAGCCCGGTACGCACGTGACCTCCTGCACTTCGAGAAGGGCGTCCTCGGCGAGGACGACCCACACTACCGCCGCACCCGCGGATACCTTCAGCAGCTTGTCCCAGGTTTGATCGGGCAGGGCCGGCCGGGGTACAAGGCGACCGGGACGAGCGCGGCGGTTCAGCGGCTCAAGGATCTGATGAACGTCGATTCGGGGGCGGGGAACGGCGAAGGGATCGTCGAGCAGCTTCGGCAGCGGCGGGCGGCCGCCCCGACACGGCTTCAGAAGATGCTGATCGCGGAGTTGGTCGCGGCCGGGTTCCCTGGTGGCGAGGCGGCGGCGACGGCGAAGGTGCTGGCGGCGGACGCGACCGGCAAGCCACCGGCGGTGGCTGGAAAGGCTACGGCAGGGTCGAACTGGACGGTGCCTCTCCCTCGAGCGATGGGCGGCCGGACACCGGGGATGGGGTTGGGCGACTCGGTGCCTGCGATGCTCGCACCGGGCGAGCTCGTCGTGAACCGCCATCAGGAGGCGGCGGCGGACTCCGCGCTCGGCGGGCAGGGACGTCTCGGTCAGATCGTCGGCGGGATCAAGAAGTCACATTCGGCGTTCGCGAAGGGCGGGCGTGTCCCAGGCGCCGGGAAGTTCGGCGGCGCGGACATCCTGTCGCCGAAGTGGTACAACCGGACGGTCGCGCTCGGGAAGTGGATCCAGGGGCTCGGCTACGCGGTCGGTGAGAACCCGGCGTTCGGTGGTGTCCACCCCGTTCACGTCCCGAACTCCTACCACTACATCGGGCAGGCGCTCGACGTGAACGCCGACAACATGCCTGGTGGGGAGATGAAGAACCTCGACCGGCTGTGGGGTCGGCTGCACAAGTCGGCGAACTCCCTCGGCCTGTCGCAGCTCATCTGGCGGGCACCGGGCCACTGGGATCACCTCCATGTCGCGCTCGGCGCTGGCATCGGCGGTCGCGGGTCGTACTTCCCGGCACCGCAGGGGCTTGGCGGGATGGGCGGCGCGAGGGGTGTGCCGGCGCTCGGCGGAAGCGGCAGCAGCACGAACGCGGGGATCTCAGCGGCGGGTGCTGTCTTCGGTGGCTTCGGCGGCGGCGGGGGCGGTGGGATGCTCGGCAAGGATGCGGTGTTCGGCGGGGCGGCGAAGGCGCTCGGCGCCACACGCTCGCTCGTCGGGTTGCCTCTCTCCGCGTACACCTCGACCGCTGGCGGCGGAGGCGGTGGGGCGAACAGCTTCTCCCGGAAGATGGCGGGGGTCGGCAGCGCCACTAGCGGCACGGCTGTCCTGAGCGGCGAGGGCGGGAGGTTCGCTGCGCGACTTGCCGCGATGACAGGACTCGATCCTCGAGTGACAGCAGCGTGGGTTCGCGCCGAGAACAACGGTGGTGGCCTGCACAACTGGTTGAACGTCAGCTCGGACGGCGGAAAGTCGTACTCGGGTGCCCCGACGATCGCGAACGTGAAGGGAGCTCGGTTCTCGGCGTTCCCGAACCTCGGGGCGGCGCTGAGCGAGACGGCGTACTGGATCAACTCGATGAGCAACTTCGCGGGGATCAAGGGGTCGGCCGGCAAGAGTCCGGCGGCGCAGATCGCCGCGATCATGGCGTCACCGTGGGACCAGGCCCACTACTCGAACGGCAGCCTGCACCTGAACAAGGGTGGCCGGGTGCCGTTCGGCGGGTGGTTCGGCGACGGCGGCACCGTCACGGCGGACAAGCCGACGCTGATCGGGATCGGTGAGAAGGGTCGGGAGACGGCGACGGTGACACCGCACGGCCGAGCCGGCGTGGCAATCCCAGGGTCGCTGACGATCCAGAACCTCACGATCCACTCGATGCAGCCTGGGGATGTGCGGGCGCAGGTTCTCGCCGAGATCGAGGCTGCCTGGGGTGACTTCGAGCGGGAGATGCGGGCGGCGTCCGCGGAACAGGGAGGCGGGTAGATGGCAACGGTATTTGGAGGGAGCTCGATCCCGAACACGACGGTGCCTCCGTCGCCGGGCCCGAAGGACCCGCCACGGTCTGCGCCGGAGCCGCGCGGCACAGGAGTCCGCGTCGTGATGCAGCGCCTCGCGATCACCCTCCCGGGCATCCTGACGACGCCGTACATGTTCCAGGTGCCGCCGCTCGACGAGTTGCCGGTGCAGCGGGAGTGGTCGTTCACCGACTACGACACCGTCGGGGCTGGCATCCACACCCGGCCGGGCTCAAGCCAGTTGAAGGTCGTCGCGTTCGACTCGCTGTTCGTCGACACCGATTACAGCTTCGTCGTGAACAGGGCGGCAGGCTGGAACCCGGTCGCGATGATCGCCGAGCTCGACAAGATCGGTGAGGCGAAGACGCCGTTCCAGTTGCTCGTCGGCCAGCCTGCGCTGTGGGGGATCTACTACGACGTGAACATGGCGGCAACGCTGCGTTCGCTGCGCTCGTCTGAGAAGCATGGCGAGCGGGACGCACGGTACTTCTCGATCTCGTTCACGCAGTTCCGTGGGATCTCCCAGGCTGACCTTGCCTCCGGTGCGGCATCAGGACTGCCGGCTCCTTCGGCGGGTGTGACGGACACGGCGGCGCAGTCGTTCTCGACGCCGGGACGCCCACCTTTGGCGGTGCTGCCGATCTCGTCGCTGCCGAAGACGGCGGACACGCTCAGGGACGTCTCGAAGCGGTACTACGGCACCCACGTCTTGTGGGGTGTGATCGCGAAGGCGTCCGGGTTCGGGATCGCCGGGAGCGTCAGCCTCCACGACTTCGCGGAGGGGTTCAGGGGGACGCCACCGAAGGTTGTGGTGCCCACCGTCGAGAGGTCGCGTTAGATGGCCGATCCGGGCGATGGCGGGGGAGGGTCCGGGTCGGGAGGCGGCAGCGGTCAGCACGACGACGACCCGTTCGACTACGGCCCACCCGATCAGAAGCCTGACCTCCTTCAGTTCTACTCGTTCCGTTTCACCGCGCTGACGGGGCCGGGGCAGAAGAAGGAGACGATCCTCTCGAACGTCGAGGCGGCGACGTGGGACGACGGCGGCGGCGACCGCGGGGCTGTCCTGACGGGAACGGTCACGGTCCGCGATCCGGCGTTCGGACTCGGAGCGAGGGTCCGCCTCGACGTCGGGGACATCGTCCGGTGCGAATGGTCAGGCGGCGCAGGCTGGCAGGAGGCGTGGGAGATGCGCGTGTCCGAGCCAGCCCTGAGCGTCCCACTGTGGCAGCGCACCTACCAACTCGCGAACGACCTCGACCTGCTCGCCCGCTCAACCGACGACTTCCTGTTCCCGGCCGGTGTGAACACCGCCCACCCGAACGGCTGGACGTTCGATGAGGTCATCAGGGAGGTGTGCCGTCGCTACGGCGTCGAGGTCGAGTGCGTCGCCGGGACGTTCAAGCGGTTGAAGACGTGGGCGTGGCGGAACGTGTCCCCGCTCGAGTGCTTCCAGAAGGCGATGAACACCGAGCGGCTGCATACCGGGAAGCGCTTCCAGGTGAAGTGGCAGCGACTCCGCAGCGGCAGGCATGGCGTGAAGATCACGACGCTGCGGCGGAACCCGCACCTGCTCGCGCTCGGCTCGAGTCTGATCGAGGCGGCGTACTCGGCGCACCTCGCCCGCGGGCAGGCCACCTTCGGTGTGAACGAGGGGTACTTCGCGTCGGCGCTGACGGTGAAGGGCAGGGCGGACATCTTCACTGGCGTCGATATTCAGGGGCACAACAAGACGACCTCCGACAAGATGGAGATCGCCATCACGCCGCAGAACTCCGTCGTGGCGAAGAAGGCCCGTGACCGTTTCGGGTTCGTCCACCGGATCGTGTGGTCGGCTGACGCCAAGACACTCGCCGACCTTCAGCAGCAGGGCGAGGAATACATGGCGGCGGTCGCGAAGCCAGTGAAGGAGCTGACGCTGACCCACGTGGGTATCCCGACGATCCGGCGTGGAGACGCGATCCAGTTGGGCCTCGGCGACGCGGCGCTTCTGAAGCAGATCGTGTGGGTGACGGACGTGCAGTTCTCGCTTCTGCCGGCCGACTTCACGATGCAGATCACGGTGTCGTTCGACGACCCGTACATCGACAAGTTGCAGCATCTCTTCGAGTCGGAGGGGTCGGCGACGACGCCGAAGCCAGCGAAGTCCTCCGGCCGGTCTGACGTGCCGTCGGGGATCGGTGGGCCGAGATGACCACCCCGTTCCTCAAGCAGAGCGCCGTCCGGTTCAGGTTCGACGACGGCGACCTCACCACGGCGACGTGGAAGGGCGACGTCAACGCGTCGATCCTTCAGGACATCGGTGTCAGCGACTACGACGTCACCGTCCTAGCCGACTCGCCGAGCCTCTACCTCCGCCTCGACGAGGCGTCGGGCACCTTCGCTGACTCGTCCGGCCTGGGCCACTCCGGGACAGCCTTCGGCGGGATCACGTACGGCATCGACGGTGTCATCGCCCCTAACCACGCGATCACCCTCGACGGCTCGACCGGCCGCATCGTTGTCACCGACCACGCCGACTTCGACACAGGCGACGTGTTCAGCCTGGAAGCCTGGGTGTCGAACGTCCCGGCGACGCCTGGGCACACGCTCACGATCTTCGACAAGGGCACCGGGTCGTACCGACTAGAGATCGACACGAACCGAACGGTCGCGCTGTGGTGTCTCGGCACCGGGAAGATCTGCGGCAGCGGCCTCGCCACCGTCCCCGCCGATGCTGTGTGGCATCACATCGTCGCGACGAAGAACGGATCGACGGTCAGGTTGTTCATCGACAACGTCGAGGTGACATCCAACATCGTCAACCGGACGGTTGGGAACAACTCCGCCAACATCCAGATCGCGCCGACGTCGATCGCGTTCCAGGGGGACCTCGACGAGCTCGCGATCTATCCGGGGGAGCTGTCGCCGGCGCGGGTAGCAGCCCATTACAACGCCGCTATCGGCACGACGAACTTCCGGTTGCGTGTCGAGGTCGAGCAGACGATCTCGGGGGCGACCGGCCATCTCACGCCACGTCTTCAGTGTCGCCTGAACGCCGGGGCGTGGACGGACGTGAGCTCGGTTTCGTCCGTCGTGAAGACGTCACCGTCGACGCACGTCATCGACGCTGCCGCCACCACCGACCTGATCGACAACTCGACGCTGACGTTCATCGACGGGTCGTACAACGAGACGGACTCGATGGCGGCCATCGCGTTCAGCTCGAGGTTCCAGTCGGAGTTCGAGTGGTGCCTGAAACTCGTCGCTGGCGATGTCGTGCCCGGCGACACCATCGACTTCCGCGTCGTCAACGTCGCCTACCCACCGAAGGGCGGGTACTACGGGGTCTTCACCGCCTTCGACACGTACACGAACCTTGCGACGCTGACCGCCGTCGGGCCGTCGATGTCGCCGAGCGCGAGCGTAAGCCCGTCACCGTCGAGCTCACCGTCGAAGTCCCCGAGCGCGTCGAAGTCCCCGTCGGCGTCGAAAAGCCCGTCGGCGTCCGACTCCCCGTCGGAAAGCTCGAGCGTCAGCCCCTCCACAAGCCCGTCGAAGTCCCCGTCAGGGTCGGTCAGCCCGTCGAAAAGCCCGTCGGCGTCGGTCAGCGCCTCCGTCAGCCCGAGCGTCT
>DATLUW010000052.1:0-5841 GCA_035577825.1 Actinomycetota bacterium
GGCTCGAGGGCCAGAACTTCGGCGACGTGCCGCTCAACATCGAGCTGAAGCTCGAGGTGTGGGACTCGCCGAACTCGGCCGGCATCGTGATCGACGCCGTGCGGTGCGCGCGAGTCGCGATGGACCGCGGGGTCGCCGGGCCGCTGATCGGGCCCTCCGCCTACTTCATGAAGTCGCCGCCGGTGCAGTTCTCCGACGACGCGGCTCGCGAGATGGTCGAGGAGTTCATCATCGGGAACGGCGCCTCCAAGGCCGCGGACTGGAGCAACTTCTTCGACGCCCAGCCCGCCTAGCGGACCGGCGTCGGGTTCTCGGGGCCCGCGGCCTTCGGCCGCGGGCCCCGCTGCGTCTTAGGGTTCGAACGACATGCCGACGATCCAGCGGGCCCGGGAGGTCGTGCGGGCGCACGATTTCCGGTGGCTGTTCGGGGCGCGCGTCTGCTCGCAGTTCGCCGACGGGCTGTTCCAAGCGGTCATCGTCGCGAGCGTGATCTTCGCGCCGGACAAGCAGAGCACCGCGGTGGGGTTCGCGAAGGCGACGGCCGTGCTGGTGGTGCCGTATTCGATCCTCGGGCCGTTCGCCGGGGTGTTCGTCGACCGGTGGCGGCGGGAGGCGATCCTGCGGTGGACGCCGGTCGTGCGGGCCGTGGCTGCGCTCCTGCTGCTCGGCGGCGAGGGCGCGGCGGTCCCCTTCTACGCCGGCGCCCTGATCGTGCTGTCGGGGAACCGGTTCTTCCTCGTGACCGCGGGAACCGTGACCCCGAAGGTCGTGCCGGCCGACGACCTGCTGGTCGCGAACTCGCTGAACTCCGTCGGGGGGACCGTGTCGACGATCGTGGGCGTCGCGATCGGCGGCGTGGTGGCCGACGCGGTCGGGTTCCGTTCGCTGATCGCGGCGTGCGTGGTCATGTGGCTGGTCACGTCGTTCGTGGTCGGGCGGATCCGGACCGGGCTCTCCGCCGATCGTTCGAACGTGCGGCCGATCCTGCACGAGATCGGGGTCGTCGCCCGGGAGCTGCGGGAGGGGGCGCGGGTGCTGTGGCAGACGCCGCGGGCGCTCGGGCCGATCGCCTCGTACTCGGTCGACCAGTTCCTCCAGGGGCTGATCCTCGTGATGTCGTTCGTGGTGTTCAAGGAGCGGTTCCAGGAGGGGGCCGGGAGCTACTCGCAGCTGATCGCGGCGGGGGCGGTCGGTGGGTTCCTCGGGCTGGGGACCGTCGGGTGGCTGGACTCGCGGCTGTCGCGCCCCCGGATGGTGGAGGTGGCGTTCCTCGTGAGCGGTCTGCCGCTGATCGCGATCTCGCCGTTCATCACCGGGTGGACGGTGCTCGTCGCGAGCTTCTTCCTCGGGGTGGGATTCGCGTGGAAGAAGGTCCCGATCGACACGATGGTCCAGACGGCCGTGGGCGACCGGTACCGGGGGCGGGTGTTCGCGATCTACGACGTCGCGCAGAACCTGGCCCGGGTGGTGGCCGCGCTGCTGGCGATCGCGGTCGTGACCGACGCGAACGCCGGCTGGCTGGCCACGGTGATCGGGCTGGCGTTCGTCGCGTACGCGCCGGTGCTGCCGTTGTGGCTCCGCCGTTCGTCCTCGCTCGAGGTGCGGACGTACAGCGGCGGCCGGGCGGACGAGGACGTGCGGTCGATCGTGCTCGGGGGCGAGGAGTCGGACGTCACCGTCGAGCGCTCCTGGCACGAGGAACGGGCCGGGGAACGGCTGCTGTGCTTCCGGCTCCGGCTGAAGGACGGCTCCCGAATCGAGATTAGCCGCACCGAGGACGGTGGCGCGGCCTGGCACCTCGACCGGGAGCTGTCCGCGAAGGGCTGATCATCGGTCGGCGGCGGGCGGCTACGGAGACGGGCTGGGCCCCCCGGTGGGAGACGGCGTCGGCACCCCCTGCCCGAAGATCGGGATCCACGAGTTCGACCGGCCCAGGTGCAACAGCTCCAGCACGGCGAGCGTCACGAGACCGGCGAACAGCAGCACGACCAGCACGACCGGGATCACCCACCATTTGCGCTTTCGGATGTACTGCGACAGCGACCAGACGAGGAGCCCAGCTGCCAGCGTCACCAGGAGGGCGGTGACGCCGAACTGGACGACTCCCGGGGCGCTGAGCAGCGATCCACCGGCGATCGCCAGTACTTCGAAGATCAGCAGGAGCGCCAGCCAGTGGCGCCACAACAGGTGCAGGTAGCTCCGCGGCGTCGCCGCCTCGACCGCCCCCGCGAACAGGGCCCCGATCCTGGACAGCCAGATGAAGGGAAGGCCCAGCCCGCTCTTCCCACGGGTCTGTGCGACGCCCTTGAGCACGTCGCCCATGATGTGGGCTCCCCGCCCCATCACCTCGAGCGAGTCCTTGCGAGGGAGCGGCTCGATCTCCGACGCGCTGTCCTTCACGTACTCGACGAGCAATCCCGCGTCCCCGGCGATCGCCTTCAGGACCGTCACCGTTCGCGCGTCCAGGGGAGGGTCTGCTCCCTTC
Source organism: Actinomycetota bacterium (assembly GCA_035577825.1). GTDB lineage: Bacteria > Actinomycetota > UBA4738 > UBA4738 > JACQTL01 > DATBHM01. Next base: position 2,486 of record DATLUW010000052.1, read on the forward strand.
AGGATCTTGAGGAGCTGGCGCTCGTCGACCGGTCCGGCCGCTCCCGACTGGTTCACCACGTTCGCCAGCAGCCCGGCGATCTCCTCCCGCTCCGCCCGGGTGATCTGTTCGTCGACGATGACGCGCTGCGCGTGGGCCAGCAGCCTTCCCGCCTGCTCCTTCCGGTGGTCGTCCGTGGCGTCGGGGGCGAGCAGGGTGTTGAGGAGGATGTCGGCCGCGTCCAGGCGCCCCCACAGGATGTCGCGCTGACGCCACTCGCGGCTCAGGAAGGCGCCGAAGTGCATGTACTTCGTCCCGGTCAGCTTCGGCGGGGTGCCGGGCTCGTCCGAATTGACGAGGCTCATGGCATCCATCGGGCTGACCCGGATCACCCCGACGATGTCGGCCTCCCCCGCATCCGACGCATACAGCAGGGGGAAGGCGACGGCGTCGTATTCCTCGAAGGAGTTGTAGGTACGCACGAGGTAGTCGCGGGCCGTCTGCCGGCCCACGCCGGCGGGATGGGGACCCAACGCCTCCTCGATCACGCTCGTCGCCGCTCCCCGCGCGGTCCCCAGGTCGGCGGCGATCTTCGTCCCGAGGTCGATGAAGGCCTGGCGAACCTCGGGCGTGCGTTCGTACTGGTTCCGGGCGGCCTCCCTGCGGGCCGGGCCCGACGGCCTGCTGAGGATCTTCCGGAGCACATCCAACGTCACCCCGGTGGCCTTCAACAGATCCGAGATCGATGGCTGGGGCGGCGGGACCGCAGGTGACGCTTGCGGGCCCGCTTCGCCCGGATCCGAAGGGCGTTGGCGCAGCGCGCGGCCGGCCGATCGCAGCAGGTAGTAGGCATCGTTCACCCGCACCTTGGTCCGGATCAACTCGTCCCGGAACTCGTTCTGCACATCCGGGGTGGCGGGGAACGTGAGGCCTGCTCCCTCGAGCATGCGCTCGGCGGCCTGCTCGAGCCGCCAGAGGCGATCGATCCGCCGCTGCAAGAGATTGAGACGGCGAAGCCGATAACCGAGGTCGAACTGATACAGGAACTCACTCCGTGGCCGCCGGTTGTCCGGGCTCCCGCCAACCGCCTGGATCGCGGAGTCGGAGTAGTTGTCCTGCCTCCATGCGACCACCAGATGACGGACGGCGTCCACGATCTCCGGTTCATCGGGGAGGCCGGCCGCCCTGGTGACCAGTGCCGCGAGATCGTCGGTGACGGCCTCGACCCGGAGGCGTTGATATCCCGCGTACCCGGTGCCCCGTTCCCGCACGGTGGCGGCGTCCTGCCCGACACGATTCGCCCCGGCACTGACGTCGAGCTCCGCCCTCAGGGCATCGCCTTCGCCGGACTGGGCGGTCACGACGCTATCGAGCTCTTCCAGGATGGTGTCCACCTTGCCGATCACCCGGTTCCGATCGAACAGGGCCTGGAGGTCTTCGCGAATCACCTCCTGGCGCGGGAGCAGCACTCCCTGCTTCAGGAAGTTCTCCAGCGCGTCCGGCCGCTCCCCGACGTCCTTCTCCCATTCCGGGTGGCCCGGATCCGGCTCCACGAACAGGAGCTTCCGATCCACCGGCACGTCGGCGTGCCGTCGCAGCAGCGTGCTGGTGGCGTACGTGAACGGCTTGTTGTCGAGTGCTCCACCGTCACCGAAGGCCCGCTGCGTGAACGGAATCGACCCAGGCCCCGGCCCATCACCGGTGAGGCGGTTCCCTCGGTAGTCGTTGTAGAACCCGTCCCACGCCTGCGCCCACGCGGAGGGATCCGCCCCGGCCGCCCCTGCCGCGGACCGGTATTGCGGGAACGCGAGCACCGTTTCGTGGATGTCGTCGAGCTCGACGGGCTGGAAGGCCCAGGGAAAGGACGAGGTGCTCCGCGCCGCGAAGGCCAGGAAGGGATTGTTCCCCTGGTGGAAGTCGTTCGTGGTGTCGTCGGCTCCGACGCCCCTCGCGTACTTGAAGTGGAACACCGTCCGATAGCGGCGCTCCCAGGTCACGCGGTTGGACAGGCGAATGGGGAGCAGGAGTCCCTGGAGATCCGTCGTGGTCACCCACAGGTCGAGCTCGTCCGCCAGGCGTGACCTCGTCCCGTCGGTGGAGATGGGGAGCTCCATGTCGGTCATCGCCTGCAGCAGCTCGAGGTACATCCTCCTTCCGTTGAGGAGCGAGGGCGGTGGCGTCTCGGGCTTGACGCTCGACTGCTGCTCCTTCGGAAGATCCTTCACCGATCGCTTGTCGTTGAGCAGCTTGGAGATGTCGCCCTGATCCACCCACAGCTTCCCGAGCGGCTCGAGGGGCTGATCATTGGCAAGGGCCTTGGCCAGGAAGATCCCGTTGATCCCGCCGGCAGAGCTCCCGGAGACGACGTCGATGACGAACCGAACCAGGGCGGGGTGGCGGTCGAGCGAGTCCGCCTGGTCGAGGTTCAACTCCCTGTCGTCGACATCCGAGTCCATGAGCTCGGCGAGTGCGCGGTACACGGGCTCCGTGCTCGACAGCGTCGTCGCGGAGGGGATCCCCTGGTCGTCGCGGGACCCTGGGGAAGGTGGCGCCGACGACGCCGTTGCTCGGACGAGATGGAAGAGCTCTAGCGACACGCCGTTCATGTAGATGGCGAGCGAGACGCCCCCGTACATGACGATGGCGAGCCTGATCTCCTTCAAGGGCGGCTGGGCGAGCGGCGTGGGGCCGGGATCCGCCGACGTGGCGGGAGTGGATTCGGGCGGCGGCTCGGCAGCCGGAACGGGCCCCTCCGCGGCTGCCGCAGTCTCCGTCGCGGACCCCACCCGAGCCCCAATCCGTCGACTTTCCCCCTCGGCCCGGGCACCGTAGAAAACCGGGGCTCCGGCGTCAAGAGGCCGGTCGATGGATGCGTCGGGAGGACGGGGGAGTCAGAACTGGTGGGGGCACCACGGTTCGCGATCGCCCGCGAACATCGTGTCGGCGCGCGCGACCGCACCCGGCGAGTGCTCCTGCACTCGGCCGGCGCGGGCGAGGGTTCGCAAGCGCGCGCCGCCGAGGTAGGCCGCGCCCAATTCGTTCGAGGTGAACGACAGCTCTGGCTCGGCGTCGGTGGATCGGCACTCGGCGCCGTCGGGTCCGCCGGTCAGCTCGTAGACGCCGGCGTTCCATTCGCAGAACTCGTCGCTGAGCGAGAACACCACGCGCCCCTCGACGCCGTAGCGGCGCTCGGACAGCGCGGCCGGCACGTCGAGCAGCCGCAGCCACATCCCGTCGATCACCTTCGGACCGAACCGCCGAACGTCGAGCACCATCGACAGCAGCGGGTCGTCCGGCGGGCGATTCCAGAACTCGATCGTCTCCACGAGGTCGATGCCGAACATGTACGACCAGATGGCGCGGACGCTCGCCGGCGT
>DATLUW010000053.1:0-2119 GCA_035577825.1 Actinomycetota bacterium
CATGGCGAGCTCGCCGCGCTGGCCCGGTCGATCGACCGCGAACTGGAGTTCGGGTTCCCGAAGGAGGAACGGCCGTTCTCGGGGCACCTGACCCTCGCCCGGCTGAAGCAGCAGTCCGTGCTGCCGCCGGAGCTGGGGGTGCTCCACGTCACGAGCCGGCCGTTCCGCGTGGGCGCCGTCCGTCTGTACCGGAGCCACCTCCAGCGTCCGGCCGCGCGCTACGAGGTCCTGCGTCAGCTCCCGCTCCGCGACTGAGGGCCTTGCCCGATGTGCGGGCACGACCTAGAGTTCGCTGTCGCCTGATCCGGGGGGGTCCGCATGTCCGTTCGCCGTCGTTCCGCGCTGCGAGTCGTCGTGGTCGCAGCCGTCCTCGTCGTCCCGCTCTCGATGGGGTTGCCGGCCCGAGCCTCGAACCCCGCCATCGTCGTGAACTCCACCGTGGATCCGGGCAACGGGACGTGCGACGTCACCCAGTGCACCCTGCGCGAGGCCATCGCCAAGGCGAACGCCGACGCGGGCGCCGACGAAATCGACTTCGCCATCCCGGGCGCCGGTGTGCACGCCATCACGCCCGTCGTGCCCCTCCCCACGATCTCGGAACAGCTCACGATCGACGGGTTCACCCAGGGCGGGCCGGAGAACACGAGCCACCTGGTGGAGCTGCTGGGGAGCTCGGCCGGCGACAACGCCGACGGGCTCGACGTGGAGGCGGCGGACAGCATCGTGAAGGGGTTCTCCATCGGGGAGTTCCACGGCTACGGGATCGTTGCGCTCGCCGACGGCATCGAGGTCGCCGGCAACCAGATCGGCATCGCGCCCGACGGGTCCGCGACGGGCAACCTGGGCAGCGGCGTCCTCGTCCAGAACGCCGCCGACGTCGTCGTGGGCGGGACGTCGGCAGCCGACCGCAACGTCATCTCGAACAACGGCGGTCACGGGGTCTGGGTCACGTCGCCGCTGTCGCACGACAACACGGTCGAGGGGAACTTCATCGGCACCGATCTCGCGGGGACCGGCGCCGCGGGCAACGTGCAGAACGGCGTCTTCGTCGACGATGCCGCCGGGACGACGATCGGCGGGACGGCCGCCGGGGCGGGCAACGTCATCTCGGCGAACGGCACCGGGGACGTGTTCGACGACGGCATCCACGGGGTCGCCCTCACCGGGCAGGACGTCTCCGGTTCCGTCGTCCAGGGGAACTTCATCGGAACGGATGTCACCGGGACGCTCGCGCTGGGGAACCACGGCAACGGTGTGTTCACGACGGGCGGGGCGCACGACACGACGATCGGCGGCGCGGCCGCCGGTGCCGGGAACCTCCTGTCGGGCAACGACGAGGGCATCGTCCTGTTCAGCCCCGCCGGGACCGTGATCCAGGGGAACCGCATCGGGACCACGGCCGACGGCAAGCATGCGCTGCCGAACCGGGTCGGGATCGGCGTCGAGGGCTCCGACGTGACCATCGGCGGGACGGCGGACGGCGCGGGGAACGTGATCTCGGGGAACACGGCGCGGGGGATCGACCTCCAGTCGAACCGGGCGGTGATCCAGGGGAACCTGATCGGGACGACCGCCGACGGCCTCCACGCGCTCGGGAACGGCACGACCGGCGTGTACGTCGGCGGCGCCGAGAGCGTGGTCATCGGCGGCTCGGTGCCGGGGGCCGGCAACGTCATCGCGGCGAGCGGCGACGACGGGATCAACCTGACGGGCGACCGCGCAAGGATCCTCGGCAACTCCATCGGCACGGACCGGTCGGGCGCGCGCTCGCTCGGCAACGGGGCGAACGGGATCGAGCTCGCGGGCACGCTCGCCAAGGTGGGCGGCACGTCCGCCGCCTCCGGCAACCTGATCAAGCACAACGGGGGTACGGGGGTGGTCGTCGTCTCCGGAGACCTGAACCTCGTCCGTCACGACCTGATCACGGCGAACGGCGGCCTGGCGATCGACCTCGGCGGCGACGGCGTCACGCCGAACGACGCCGGCGACGGCGACACGGGCGCCAACGACCTCGTGAACTTCCCGGTGGTGCGGTCGGCAGTGCACCGGTCGGCGACGAAGACCGACCTCGGCCTCAGTCTGCGAGCCGCGCCGAACCAGCGATTCGCCCTCGACGTGT
>DATLUW010000054.1:0-2861 GCA_035577825.1 Actinomycetota bacterium
GGGGCGGAGTCTGGCTCGTTTTCTTCGCAGCGACCCCCGCCGCTCTCGGGCTCGGCCGCGGAGGAGATGCCCGAACGCGACTCGCACTCCCCGCCGCTCTCGTGCTGGTCGGGCTCACCGTCTTCGGCATCGTCCACGGCCCCCGGGAACTGGGAGCCCGTGACGTCGTCCTCCACCGGGCGCTCACCGACGCACGAGGAACTCCCGTCCTCGCCACGGACATCCTCGCGGAGCAGTTCGCGCTCGAGGGAGGCCGAGTGTGGATCGGGAACCCGATCGACGCCTTCCCGCGGAAGGATCAGCGCGTCTACGTCGACTGGCTGCAGGGGAAGCCCGCAGGCGACTCGGCCCTCGGCCACGCCCCCCGAGTCGTCCTCGTCCGGCCCGGGAGCGATGCGCAGAAGCGGATCGCCCGTCTGGGCGTGCTCCGGGAGATGGCGAGGGACGACGGCGCCGTCCTCTACGAGCGCCGCTGAGCAGACCTACTTGGGCAGGCGGAAGGTGAAGGTCCGCACGGGAGTGAAGTTGCCGCTGTTGCCGCTCCCGTCGACCGCGGCGACGCGCCAATAGAACTTGCCGCCCTCCGACCAGGATCCGCTCGTCAAGGTCGGGGCAAAGGCGGTGGTTTCCGTGTCTCTGCTCTCGGCCTTGTGGGAGAAGTCGGGCGACGTGGCGATCTCGACCTTGTAGTGGTCGGCTCCGATCTTCGGCGCCCAGGAGATCAGGACGCTGCGGGCGCCGATGGCAGCGCGGGCACCGGAAGGCGGCTGGATCGTCCGGATGAACGTGAGCCGACGCGTGTAGGGCCCGACGGCTGCCTTGCTTCCGTGGATGTCGGGGAACTCGGCCCGCACTTGCCAGTGGAAAACGCCGGTTCCGCGCATCTCCGTGGGCGTGAACGCTGCGGGGAGCAGGTTCGAGAAGTCCTTGGTGCTGCCGTCGGGCAGGTCGACGTGGATGTCGTACGACAGGGCGCCCGCAACTGGCGTCCAGGTCCAGGTCGGGAGGAGGTCGCTCTGCTTGGGGTTGTCACGGCTCGGGACCGGTCGCGCGAGCGTGTCACGGAACGTCCGTAACTTCGACCACGAGAGCTCCACGCCGGTCTCGTCCTCGGCGCGGACCCGCATGTAGAGCGCGGCATTTGCCGGATAGGTCTTCGTGGTCGTGTAGGCCGTCGAGTTGGTCAGGACCTCGTCGAGGAGCGTGCCGAAGTTCCGGTCCTGCGACACCTGAAGCCGGTACTTCTTCGCGCCCTCGACCGGTGTCCAGCCGAATGTCGGTGGTCCCACCACGACGGAACGTTCTCTCGGGAGATTCACCGTGGGCGGAATCGACTGCTTCTCGAAGCTCTGGGGAGCCTGGGCGAGCGGGTCACCTGCGGCTCCGGCGCCGTCTGGTCGAGCTGCGGGCAGAAGCGCCCAGTAGTACAACGTCTCCTCATCCGAGTAGGTCACCTCGCTCGACCCGTGACGGGGTGCATACGCCGGGATGTTCGTCAGCGCATAGTCGACGACGTTGGTGAACGACGCGTCCTTGGCGACGATGATCCAGTAGCTCGCCGCTCCCGGGATCGGCTGCCAGGTGAAGTACGGCGTCCGGGTCACCTGCACCTTGTTCACCGGCGAGCCGTAGGTGCCGGGTCCGGCGTTGGGGCTTCCCGAGCCACCCGTATAGCCTGCGAACGTGAACGCCGGCTGGTGCCTTGCCGGGTCGGGGAAGTACGTGTAGTCGCCGAAGATCTCGCGGTTCTGGAGGTCCTTGTCGGATCGCGCCCTGATCCGGACGCAGTACGGCTGCCCTGCAACCAGGCGCTTCCCGCCGTCGTTGGTGGGGTTGATGTTGCGCGCAGGGTAGGGGGCGTTGCCTGTCTTGGCGTACGACTGCGGCGTCCACGCAGGAACAGCGGTGTCCACCTGCCATCTGTCGCTGTGATTCCTCGCGACCCAGTCGCAATCCCCGGGCCGGTCGGCGGTGTTGAACGGGCTGACGTCCACCTGGTAGCTCGATGCCCCGGGAACGGAATCCCAGACGGCGATCGGCGCGCCGGTGGCCCACCCGGCCGGCTTCGGGCCGCCGTCGCCGAAGTTGTCGCGCATGTGGGCGTTCTTGACGCTCGGTGGAGACAGAGGCGGTTGGGCCCCGTCGACGTTGTCGAAGACCTTCGTGAACGCCGGCCCCTCGTTCCACGCCCCGGCGTTTCCGTCGACGTTGATCGCCCGGACCCGCCAGTAGTAGCGGTTGTTCCCGAGGATCTGCGTCGGCGAGACGGAGGTGGTCACGACCGCGTCCTTGCAACAGACCTTCGAGCCGATCGCCCATTCGTGGGATGGATTGATCTCGACCTCGTACCTGGCCGCCCCGGGTACCCGCGTCCACGCCAGCTGGGGGTCGAAGTGCTCGGGGGCGTTGTCGAGATCGCGGAGCGTCGGCCGTGTCGCGGAACGCCAGGCCCAGCGAAACGACGCAACCCTCGACCGGACGCCGCGGTTTCCGTGCGAGTCCACAGGCGTCACGGCCCAGTAGTACGTTCCGGTCGCCAGCGTGACGGAAGGCGCGTAGCTCAACCCCTCGGTCTCGATCGTCTTGTCGCCGACGAGCGTTCCCAGATCGCTGTCCGTCGCCAGCGAGAGGAGGTACTTGACCGAGTATGGAACCGCCGACCAGCGCAGCACGAGCGGCGTGGTCGGGAATCGGATCTCTGCTCCGTTCGACGGCGAGACCAGCCGGGGGAGCAGGCTCCACTCCTTGCGGATCGCCCGCGCCGCTGACCATGCCGAGACGTCACCGTTCTTCGACACCGCCCGCACGTGCCACCAGTAGGTTCCGTTCGTGATCGCCTGATCGGGCGTCGCCCATGTGTT
>DATLUW010000055.1:0-10693 GCA_035577825.1 Actinomycetota bacterium
GACGCCCGGCGGCTGGCCGGCGAGCTGCGGGAGGGCCCGCTCCGCGAGGAGCTCCGGGCCCTCCTGGACGACGAGGAGGTCGAGACGACCGCCCGCCGGGCGTTGACCGTCGCGCGCCTGGAGCGGTTCCCGTACCCGACCGGCGGCCGCCCCTATCCCTGGCCGCCGGTGTGACCACGCAGGGCCCGAAGCCCCCGCCGCCCCGCCGCCGTCTCACGCCGGAGGGCTCCCGCGCGTTCCCTGAACGGATGGAACGAACCGCGATCCCGCCGTTCAGCGTGTTCCTCGAGGAGCACCGTTCGCTCGTGTACCGGTTCCTGGCGGCGACGATCGGCCGCGACAACGCCGACGACGCGTTCCAGGAGACGTTCCTGTCGGCGCTGAAGGCGTATCCGCGCCTCCGGCCCGACTCGAACCTCCGGGCGTGGGTGATGGCGATCGCGACGAACAAGGCCATGGACCACGGTCGCCGCGTGCAGCGCCGGGCCGTGCCGGTCGCCGAGGTGCCGGAGCGGGCCGCGCCGCCGCAGGACGATGGCGCCGACCCCGGGCTGTGGGCGGCCGTCCGGGAGCTGCCGCCGCTCCAGCGGGCCGCGGTCGTCCACCGCTACGTGCTCGACCTGCCGTACGCGGAGGTCGCCGAGGCGATCGGCACCTCCGAGGAGGCCGCTCGGGCGAACGCCTACGAGGGCCGCAAGAAGCTCCGAGCGGCGCTGAAAGGAACCGAAGGACGATGACGAACATCGACGCCGCACTCCGCCGGCTCGACCAGGACGCCGAGGACCCCTCCCGTCAGGCCGCAGCCGCATTCGCCGACGCGGCCCGAACGGCAGGCCTGCTCGACGTCGCCTACGCCACCGTGGACTCGCCGTTCGGCCCGCTGCTCCTCGCCGCGACCCGCCGGGGCCTGGTTCGCCTGGCCTACCCGAACGAACCGGTCGACGACGCCCTCCAGGAGCTCGCCGCGGAGGTCTCGCCGCGGGTGCTCGAGTCGCCGGCCGCGCTCGACGACCTCCGCCGCCAGCTCGACGAGTACTTCGATGGCGGACGCTCCCGGTTCGACACGCGGATCGACTGGTCGCTCACGAAGGGCTTCACCACCAGAGTGCTCCGGGCGACCGCGCGCGTCCCCTTCGGCCGGGTGACGACGTACCGCGAGGTGGCCGGGAAGGCCGGCAACGACCGCGCCTACCGAGCCGCGGGCAACGCGCTCGGTTCGAACCCGATCCCGATCGTCGTGCCGTGCCACCGGGTCCTGCACTCGGGCGGCGGCCTGGGCGGCTACACGGGCGGCCTCGACCGCAAGGAGTTCCTGCTCCGACTCGAGGGCGTGCTCGACTGAGCCCCCCGGGGTACAACTCGGGGCGATGATGAACAGGTTCGAGGCGGAACGGCGGTTCGGGGAGGCGCGCGTGGGGCACCTCGCGACGAACGGGCCCGAGGGGCGGCCGCATCTCGTGCCGTGCACGTTCGCGGTGCACGACGACCAGGTCGTCTCCGTCGTGGACGAGAAGCCGAAGCGAACCAAACGCCTCCAACGGCTGGCGAACATCGCGGCCGACCCCCGCGTGAGCGTCCTCGTCGACCGGTACGACGAGGACTGGACGAGGCTGTGGTGGATCCGGGCGGACGGGATCGCCGTGGTGCGCGAGGAGGGGCCCGAACGGGACGCCGCCGTGCAGGCGCTCGCCGCGAAGTATCCGCAGTACGTGGCCGAACCGCCGACCGGCCCGGCGATCATCGTGGTCGTCGACCGGTGGTCCTGGTGGACGGCCGCGCCCGACGTCGAGCCGTAGCCGGCTTCAGCCCAACGCGCGGCGCACGGCATCCCGCGCCTCGGGTGCGACCCATGCCCAGACGTCGCGGCCCGCCCGGAGCGCCTCCCGCACCGTCCGCGACGACACCGACGCGACGGCCGGGTCGACCGGCAGCGGCCGGATCCGATCCCCGTGCCCGAGCTCGCCGGCGATCCGCAACGCGCCGCGCAGGTCGTCGCCGGCCCGCACCGCGTATCGCACGTCCGCACGCGCGAACAGCCCCGCGAGCGCGGCGTCCCGGTCCTCGTACCACCGCGGATCGAACAGCTGCGCCAGCTTGTCCGACCCCACCACCAGCGTGACCCCCGCGCCCGGGAACCGATCCTCCGCGGCCGCGACCTGATCGGCCAGCAGCCCGTGCGAGCACAGCCCGGCCGCCGTCGCAGGGCGGGACGCGCACACCGCGGCCACCGTCCGGATGCGTTCGCCCTCGGGGACCAGCGGGGAGCCGGCCCCGCCCTCCTTCGGCAGCGTGCGCACGGCGTAGACGAGGACGACGAGCTCGGCCACCTCCCGGGCCGCCTCGGCCATGGCGACGTGCGCGACCGTGATCGGATCGAACGACCCCGCGAGCAGCGCGATCGAACGCGGCGTCGCCGCGCGCTCCGGCCACAGCACCAGCCGGGGCCGGTCGCCCGATCGGAGCTCGTCGACAGGTTCCCGCAGGTCCACGGGCCGATACGATGACACGCGACCATGGCGGCGTGGGACGGGATCGAGGCGCTGGCCCGGGACCGCACCATGGGCGCGGCGGAGACGGCCGATCGGGCCGCCCGCCTCCTCGCCGAAATCGCCCGGGACGAGCTGGTCGACGCGGTCGAGGCGCTCCTGGCCGGCCATCCCTCGATGGGGCCGCTGTGGCGCCTGGCCCATGCAGCGCTCACGTCGAAGGACCCCGTCTCGGCCGCGGAGGGGTTCCGCCGTGAGCTCGCCGGCGACTCGACGGCGGCGTTCGCTCTCAGCCCGGCGCTCCCCGGGCGAATCCTCACGATCTCGTTCTCCCAGACGGTCGTCGAGGCGCTCAGGGTGCGCAAGCCGCGGACGGTGGTGTGCATGGAGTCCCGACCCGGCGGCGAGGGCCTGTCGATGGCCGGCATGGTGAGCGCGTACAGCGACGTCGAGGTGATCGACGACGACCGTGCGATCGGCGAGCTCCCGGCCGAGGCCGTGCTGATCGGCGCCGACGCGATCACGCCCACCGCCGTGATCAACAAGGTGAAGTCCCTCGAGCTGGTGCAGGCGGCCGTCGCCGGGAACGTTCCCCGCTACGTCGTCGCCGGGAACCTCAAGCTGGTGCCCTGCGAGCTCCCGGTGCCCGAGCCGTTCCAGGCGGTCCCGCTCGAGCTGTTCACCGGGATCACGCTGCCGGCCGGCCTGCTCCAGCCGCCCGTCGTCGCCGAGCGCGCCGCCGCCGTGCCGATGCACCCCGCGCTCCGGGCCCTGACCGAACAGCTGTAGCGGCATCGTCGCAAGGCCGGGCAAACACGACCCCACTGTTACGATCGATCCGATGGAGCCTGAGGCCCCCTCCCAGGGGGCGACGTTCGAGTTCTGCTACCGCCACCCCCAGGAGGTCACGGGGGTCCACTGCACGCGTTGCGGCCGGCCCATCTGCCCCGAGTGCATGATCCCGGCGCCGGTCGGCTACCAGTGCCCCGAGTGCGTGGCCGAGGCGCGCAAGGCGTTCCGCCAGGGACCGGTCCGGCAGATCCGCACGGTTTCGCGGATGTCGCTCACGAACATCACCCTCGCGATCCTGATCGCGATCTGGATCGTGCAGGTGATGACCGGGCAGGGGCTCGGGCTCGGCCTCAACTCGAGCGGCGGGATCGACAAGCTGTTCATCTGGGGCGGGATGCAGCCGGTGAGCGTGGCGGCCGGCGACTATTACCGCCTGTTCACCGCGATGTTCCTGCACCTGTCGCTGCTGCACATCCTGTTCAACGGATGGGCGCTGCTGATCTTCGGGCGATTCATCGAACAGACCCTCGGGCGGACGGCGTTCGCGGTCGTGTTCCTGCTCGGTGGCCTGTGCGGGAACGTGGCGAGCTACCTGTTCGGGCCGCCGCTCGTGCCTGCGGCCGGGGCGTCGGGCGCGATCTTCGCGCTGTTCGGGGCGTTCATCGCCTACAACTTCCGCCGCCGCCAGAACGCCCAGTCCCGGGCGAACCTGCAGTCGGCGATTGTGATCATCGGGCTCAACCTGCTGCTCACCCTGGGCGACGGCCAGATCGACTGGCGGGCGCATCTCGGCGGCCTGATCGGCGGGCTGGTGCTCGGCGCGGTGTTCGACGGGATCGGCGCCCGCCGCAGCCAGAACGCCGTGAAGTGGGGGACGGTGGCCGGGATCGCGGTCCTGCTGGTGGTCCTGGTGGTGTTCCGGACGCACGAGCTGCAGCAGCAGTTCGCGTCGCTGATCGGCGCCGCGGGCTGAATCGATCCCGTCGGTCGCCGGGCTACTGAAGGACGGACGCCGTGCTTCAGCGGATTACCGTCCGTCCTCCTGCTCCGCCTTGCGGTCCTTGCGCCCCATCTCCTCGACGATGTGGTCACCCCGCGCCAGCGTCTCCTCCGCCCCGAGGATCTGAGAGATGTACTGCCGGATGCCCCGACGGGCGACCCACGCCATGGGGCGCTCCATGTCGTCAGCGATCGCCTGGAGCGCCCGTAGGTCCCGGGGGCTCAACTGGACCATCAGCCGCTCCGTAAGCCGTTCTTCCTGGTCTGCCATGAGGACACCGTACCACCGTCGCAGTCCCTTTGCTACCATAATTCTGGTACGCTTTACGTTGTGAAGCGCTACAGAGCGCAGTGACGCAGGGGGTAGGAAGGTCCGCAGGTCCGTGTTCCTGCCGACGGTTTCCGCAGGCGCAGCTGGCGGGAGATGTAGGGACCCTGACGCCATGCTGGTGGAGCCCGGTTTCGGCAGACCGTCACCAGTTGGACTGTGCCTGCGCCATGAAGCGAGACAGCAAGTGAATGCCCACTAGGCATTCGGAAAGCAGAGGGGAAATGAGACATCGCATCATCACGATGATCGCGGCCATCGCCACGATCGCAATGCTGGGGTTGGTGGCGACACCGGCCTCGGCGGCAGCACCACCGGCTCCCTATTCGAATGGCTTCGAGAATGCCGGTGACGCCATTAGCCCGCCGACTTCTGACACCCAAGCGATGTTCGACGTGACCCGCGTCACATCGCTTGGCAACATCGCCCCTGCGTCGGGAACATATTTTGCTGACGCAGCTTATAATAACGGGTCGCTCAGCCAGTTCACCCGGCTCGGCGGATACAGCAGCACCTTCCCAACAGGTGGATTCACGACATCGGTCGATATCTACCTCGACATGTCAGCGAACCCAATTGTCGGGACCGATCTGCGCTTCGACTGGAGTTCCGCGATCAGCGACCCTTCGGGGAACCATCGTCGCGACTTCATCTTCAACGTGGGAACCGTTCCCACTGTAGCTGGCCAGTTCATCATGAGCGCCAGCAACAACACTCCGGGCTGGCCATCGAACCCAGGTCGTACTCCCATCCACATCAGCACTAATGGCTGGTACACCTTCCAGAACTCGTTCGTGGATGATGGAACCGGCGTGTTGGTGGACAACATGAGCGTGCTTGATTCCTCTAGCACCGTGCTGGGAACCTGGACCCTGAGCGATCCGACCGATATTATCGGGACAACCGTTGGCGGCAACCGGTACGGCTGGCTCGTTGTCAACCAGTTCCCGAACCTCGCTCTCGACAACATCACCAGGAGCGGCACTACTCCCACTCCCGCCGTGGGCACATGGTCGCAGTATCCGGCTGGTGGCGCGACCCAGTATCAGGCTGCCGTGCAGCAGCCGATCAACACGGCGAACACCAGCAACTGGTCGTCCAAGAGCAAGGGCGCGATTCCGGTGCCGTTCAAGCTCTTGTCCAAGACCGGTCCAGCCGCGTTCGAGTCGATTGGTTCGGACGCGAGCACCGTGAACGACTATGCGTACGCGAGATTCGCTCCTAGCTCTCCGCTTACGTTCAGCCATATCGATACGCTGAAGGCGAATTTCACCTACACCTTGGGCGAGTCGCACGGCGGATCGCTCCGCTGGCAGGTCAATACGGCCAGCGGGAATCTCCACATCTACTACGGGACCTACCCGAACTTCACGGGAACCAGCGGTAGTGGGGACAACATGGTCGGGCTGTCCGACCTGCGCTACGACACTTCGCAGTTCGCAGGCGGAACATTCTATGACACCTACGCTCACGCTCTGGCCCTGATGGGCAATCTGCCTATCACGTCTGCCTCGCTCGTGATCGACTCAGGCTGGGGCGGAGACCAGAGGCTCACGGTCAGTAATATCACCGTGAATGACAACGTCTACCAGTGGAACGCTGGTGGCACTGGTGACTTCACGACCACCTGTGATCTGCCGCCTGCGACGATCGAGATCAGCAAGAACGACCCAGTCGCGAGCGGTGACGTTAACGAGGCTCCGGTGCAGGCTTCCCTCGCGGACGACGGCAACGCTTTCCGCGTCGTGGACTGCAAGTACCAGTACATCCTGTCGATCCCGTCCCTGAACGGGAAGGGCACCTATGAGGTGCAGATCTGGATCGATGGAGTTCACGTCCCGACACCCGGCTCACCGGGCGGGAAGGTGAAGTTCGACATCAAGTAAGGTAAGTCGAAGTAATAGAGAGAGGCCTCTTCGGGGGCCTCTCTCTTTCGTCCTTACCGGACCGGTTAGATTATGGGTAAGAAGCCTGTGGAGGCAGTGTTTCTTCCTCCTCATCACCGAGATCATCGCCCTCCTCTCCCGATCGGACGAGAACAGGAGCGTGATAACGGGGTCGCCGAGAGGGCGGCGAGATTCCTCGGACTGGACTCCTTCGCGAACTGGGGACCGCAGGCGGCGATCGGCGTCGGGGGCATCGAGGCGATGGATCGCTGACCCCGTCCTGCTCTTACCGTTTGGGGTCGCCGATCGCGTAGAACTTCCCGCCCCGGGCGCCGACCCACAGCATTCCGTGCCACACGGCCGGCGTGGACTCGATGCACCCGGAGAGCTGCACGGTCCACAGCTCCTTCGGCTTGCGCGGGTTCGAGATGTCGAAGTCGTGCAGCACCCCCGCGCAGTCGCCGATCACCATCTGGTCGTCGATCGTGACCGGCGAGCCGTTCACCGGCGGCTGGACGTAGGTGTCCGACAGCACCTTCCCGGTCTGCGCGTCGACGGCGAGGATGTGGCCGTCGGTCCCCGGCGCCCACACGACCCCCTTGTAGAGCGCCACCGTCCCGAGCAGCCCGCCGTCCGGCCCGGTCCCGCCCATGTCGACGGTCCACACGACCGGGTCGTGGGGCTTGTGGGGGTCGAGCTTGATGAGGTTCCCGCCCACCTGCTCGTCGCGGGTGCGGGAGCGGTTCGGGTCGTTGAACGAGAAGTGCCGGCCGACGTACAGGTTCCCCTGCTGGTCGATCACGATCGACGCGTCGGTCTCGTCGCCGTCCCAGAACTCGAACACCTTCCGGTAGTGCGTTCCCCCGTTGAGGATGTCGCTGATGTCCCAGCCCTGGACGAGCCCGCCGGAGTTCGAGAAGTACACGACGCCCCTGGAGAACGCGACCGAGTTCTCGATCGAGACGTCGTCGTCGCCCACCTGGTTGATGAACTCCTGGCTGAATCCAGGGACCAGCATCACGATCTTCGGGTCGACCTGGACCAGGCTCTTCGAGTCGTAGTGCCGGTTGAGCTTGATGACGTAGAACCACGAGTTCTCGCTGCCCTCGAGCAGGTAGTCGCCGAGCTGGAGCGCCGCGCCGTCCCAGTCGTTGTTCCAGATCGGGTTCGGGACGCTGGTATCGGCGTTCACCGACCACAGCGTCGTCGGCTTCGAGCGGTCCATCGCGACCACGCGGAAGTTGTTGTCGCGGCTGCCTGCGTAATAGAGCGGGTAGCCGTCGGCGTCGCTCGACGCGCTCCCCTTGGCCAGGTCGCCGGTGACCAGGTCGGGGTGCAGGAGCTGGCCGGTCTTGCCGTTCCAGAAGTGGTAGTGGTCGTCGTACGCGCCCTCGCGGATCTCGATCTTGCCGTTGTCGTGGACGATCACGTTGGGCTGGCCGGTCCACCCGGTGCCGCACCAGGTCTTCGTCCCGTCGATGCCGGTCGACTGCGAGCACATGCCGCCCGACTGCGGGTACTCCCACAGGATCTTGGGGTGCTTCGGGAGCGGGCCCTCGCCGTAGTACGTGCGGGTGGCGTTGCCGCGGAACGTCACCAGGCCGGGGAACTTCGTGTTCAGCCCGCCGGGCGTGGTCGGGTCGTCCTCGGTGACGACCGGCGAGGGCGAACCGGGGTCCGATGTGGTGGCCTCCGGCGTCGTCCCGCCCGGGGTCGTGGGCTGCTGCGTGTCACCCGTGTCGCCACCGGTGGTCGCGCTCGTCCCCTGCGTCGTTCCTCCGGCGTGAGGATGGTCCCTGTCCTTGCCGTTCCCGCTCAGCGCCTTCGCGCCGACCACGACGCCGGCGATCAGGATCAGCACGAGCATGACCACGCGGAACGGGAACCGCGCCGGCCTGCGGTGGCGGGCGGGCACGGTGCGGCGCGGTGGACCTGACGGTGGACGCGACGGAGTTTGGGGCATCTGGGATCGGGAGAGATCGTACCGGCCGAACGCCCGTTTGGAGGGAAGTCGAGGAGCTCGAGGATCAGCTCTCGAGGCCGGCGATGAAGGTGGTCAGCGCCTCGGTCGTCTGGGCCGTCGCCTCGAACTGTGGCACGTGGCCGACGCGCGGCAGGATCAGGAGCCGGGCGTCGGGCAGCTCGGCGGCCAGCTTCGGGGCGAGGCGCACGGGCACCAGGCGGTCGGACGTCCCCCACACGATCTGCACCGGGACGCGAACGCGGCGCATGTGGGCCCAGAACGGCTTCGGCGACTCGGTCAGGATGTGCCGCAGCGAGTCGAAGAACGCCATCCGGGCCTGCGGCGTCCGGTAGATCCGGATGAACTCCTCGGCCGCGGTGTCGTACCCCGACTCGGGCATCTTCGACGGGTCGCCCAGGAGACGGCGCACGGCCGCCTTCATCCACCGTTCCCGCATCGGGAACGGCACCGCGCCGACCTCGGTCGGGATCACCCGCGTGAACCCCAGGATGTACCGAACGCGGAACCCCGGCACCGCCGGCGCCAGCAGCCCCAGCGCCCGAATTCGGTCGGGCGAGCGGATGGCCATCTCGAGCGCGACCCGCCCGCCGAGCGAGTTCCCGATCACGATCGCCCTGGGGACGTCGAGCGCGTCCATCAGCTTGCGGATGGTCCGCGCGTAGCTCCGCGGCGTGTACTCGGTCGAGACCGGCTTGTCGGACTCCCCGTGGCCGGGGAGGTCCGGGATGACCAGGCGGTGGTACGGCGCCAGCGCCGGCACGAGCGGCAGCATCGAGATCTTCGTGCCGCCGAGGCCGTGCAGCATCACGATCGGCGGGCCCTCGCCGAGGACGTAGGTCGAGAGCGTCATGTCGCCCGCCGGGACCTCGAGCTGGTCGAAGTCGAGCGGGCCGCGCTGGCGGGCGTGCGGTTCGAACAGCGACGGCAGCCGCGCGGCGAGGTCGAGGTTGCCGCGGAGCGTCAGCCGCTGGGCGAGGAACGCCTCCATGCCGGTGAGTCGGCCGTCGTCGAGCGCGAGCCAGGTGTCCCGGTCGGCACCGATCCGGGCGCCGGGCGCCTCGCTCGCGCCCTCACGGACCCGGCACGCGTGACGCGCGATCGTGATCGTGTAGACGCTTCCCTCGACCGAGAGCTCCCATTCGGCGACGAGCCCGTTCGCCGCTTCCTTGCGGAAGCGATCCGGAAGAGAGAGGACGCGACGACGTACCTCGTCCTCCGGGGGGGTCTCCGTGACTGTGGTCGGTCGCTGTGCCACGTTGCAAGCAAGCCTACCGCGCCGGCGAGCACTGGAAACGGAACCATTGGGCTCGACTTCGCGTGCCATTCGGCCCCTTTCTCGGAGCGAACGCCGGGCTGAGCGGACGGCGGACGGGCCGTGCGAACTTGCGGCTCGATGGTGCACCGGAGCGTTCCAAGCCGTACGCTCGCACCATGGGCTGGGAGACCCGCCAGAAGGACCTCGTCCTCATCCTCGCGCGAGACATGGCCGCGCGGCTCGCAAGCCCGATGTTCGTGGTCGACGCCGTCGGGACGTTGGTGTTCTTCAACGAGGCGGCCGAGGCGCTGCTCGGTGGGACGTTCGCCGACATCGGCGAGGTCGACGTCGACCGGTGGGCCGAGACGTTCCGTTCGGTCGAGGACGACGGCACCCCCATCGACCGCAGGGACCTGCCGCTCGGGATCGCGCTGATGGATGGGCGGCCGGCGCACCGGGCGCTATCCGTCATCGGGGCCGACGGGGTCACGCGACGCATCTCCGCGACGGCGATCCCGCTGCAGCGCCACCCCGGCGAGACCGTTGGCGCCGTCGCGCTGTTCTGGGAACGTTCGCCATCGGATCCCGCGGCCGAGTCCGATCACGAGGGGGGCGAGTCGGCGTGAAGGCGAAGGTGTGGGGGTGTCGCGGCTCGCTCGCCGCCCCCGGGCCGGACACGGTCCGGTACGGCGGCAACACCTCCTGCCTCGAGATCTCGCTCGACAACGGCGCGGTGCTCGTGCTGGACGCGGGGACCGGCGCCCGGCAGCTCGGGCTGAAGCTCGCTGAACAGCAGCCCAAGCGTATCGACGTCCTGCTGACGCATCTCCACCTCGACCACCTCGAAGGGCTGGGGTTCTTCACGCCGCTGTGGACGACCGCGTCCGAGCTGCACATCTGGGGGCCTGCCTCGCCGCTCAAGTCGCTCGAGGACCGCATCGCGACCTACCTGTCGCCGCCGCT
>DATLUW010000056.1:0-4993 GCA_035577825.1 Actinomycetota bacterium
CACCCCTCGAATGCCGGGGCGTCGTCGAACGAGAACCCCTCGAGCAGCTCTCCGGAGAGCGGCGATCCCTCGTCGTCCGGCTCCCACGTACCGGACAGGATCCGGACCGCGTCAACGGAGACCGAACCGTCGTCAAGAAGCTCCAATCGGTGGTTCCGCTCGGCGATCTCCGCCTCGGGCACGAGGACGCGGCGGACCTGCAGGAGCGTCCAGCGCAGTGCGGCCAGGGGGTCGTCCGCCTCCGGCCACAGCCGTACGGCGAGGTCGCGCCGGGTGGGCGGCCCCGGCTCGAGCAGCAGGTAGGCGAGGAGGCCCCAGGTCGTGCGGCCCCGGAGCACCGGGCTCCCGTCGTCCCGCGCGAGGCCGGGCGGGCCGACGAGTCGCACTCGCAGTGCCATGGGCGAAGTGTAGGAGCCACCGAGGGAGGCGTCGGTGGGCGCGGCTATCATTCCGCGGTCATGGCCACCCCCTTCGGCGACCGGCTGCATCGCGCCACCGGCGCGACCCACCGGGCCAAGCTCGCCGCGCTGCTGGTCACGCCCTCGGCGGACCTGAAGTACCTGACCGGCTACGACCCGCCGCCGTTCGAACGCATCACCTGCCTGGTGGTCCGCCCGGGCGCCGATCCCGTGCTCCTGGTCCCGGAGCTCGAACGCTCCCGCGCGGCCGCCTCGCCGGCCGGCGAGGGGATCGAGCTGGTCGGGTGGCGGGACGGCGAGGACCCCTACCAGATGCTCGCGCGGCTCCTGCCGGACCAGGGCCGCTTCGCGGTGAACGACTCGACGTGGGCGGTGCACCTGCTGGGATTCCAGAAGGCGGTGCCATCCGCGACGTGGCGGGCGGGGAGCGCGGTCGTCTCCGAGCTTCGCATGCGCAAGGACCCCCAGGAGCTCGAGCTGCTCTCCCGGGCCGGACGCGGCGCCGACGAGGCGTTCCGCCGCATCACGGCGCTCCGCATGAACGGGATGCGCGAGGAGGAGGTCGCGGCCGCCCTCGCGGAACTCCTCACCGAGCACGGCCACGACACCGCCGAGTTCACGATCGTGGCCTCCGGCCCGAACGGCGCCTCGCCCCACCACGAGCCGGGGTCGCGCTCGATCCGGGCGGGGGAGGAGGTCGTGCTGGACTTCGGCGGGACGGTCGGCGGGTACTACTCCGACATGACCCGGACGGTCGTCGTCGAGAAGCCGCCGCGGGGGTTCGGACACGTGTACGACATCGTCCGGGAGGCGCAGGAGGCGGCGTTCCAGGCCGTCCGGCCGGGCGTCGCGGCCGAGGACGTCGACGCGGCGGCCCGCGAGGCCATCTCGATGGCCGGGTACGCGGACCGGTTCATCCATCGGACGGGCCACGGGATCGGCCTCGAGGTCCACGAGGACCCGTACATCGTCGCCGGGAACCGCCGCATCCTGGAGCCGGGCATGTGCTTCTCGATCGAACCGGGCATCTACCTCGACGGCCGGTTCGGCGTCAGGATCGAGGACATCGTGACCGTGACCGAGACCGGCGCGCAGCGGCTGAACCGGGCGTCCCGGGACCTCGAAACGGTGGCCTGAAACTCCCGAAATCGCAGGTCAAGCCCCGTGCCCGTGGGGCCGATCCTTATGGGCGATGGAACAGTGCGTTGTCTGCGGCGCCGAGGTCAAGCCGGAGATGGACTGGTGCAGCCAGTGCTACGCGCCACGGAACACATCCCACCCCGCGTCCCACGGACCGGGGGCGGTCGAGTCCGGCGCCTACCAGGACCAGCGGTTCCGGCCTCCGCCACCGGTGCACGACGTGCGGTACTCCCGGCTCCGTGGGGGTCCGACGAGCATGGGGGCGTTCGGGCGGGTGCTCACCACCATCGGGACGTTCCTGCTCGCGTACGCGATCTACATGTACGTGTTCCCGGTGATGCTCGGCGAGACGGGTCCGAAGTTCCTGATCCTCTATGCGGTCTTCATCGTGCCCGTGCTGATCGTGGTCCTGCGGCGGGTGTGGCGCCCTTCCAGAATCAGCTGACCGCCGGTCATTCCTGCTGGCGTAGACGCCGTCCCTGCGGGTAAACTACCCACCGGTAACCTACGCACCGGTAGGTTGTCAGACGACCCAGGGACCCGGCACGACGGCCGGGAGGAGGACCGAGCGATGCCGCTGTTGAACATCCCGGAGGAGGTCATCGAGCTCCGGAACACCCTCCGCGACTTCATCGAACGGGAGGTTCGCCCCGTCGAGGACTCGCACCGCCAGGAGATCCTCGAGACGGGTACCTTCGGCGCGCTGAAGGAGGAGAGCCTGAAGCTCCGCAAGCGGAGCGCCGAGCTCGGGTTCTACACGCTGCACATGCCGGAGTCCGTCGGCGGGGGAGGCCTGTCCTACCTCGGCCAGGTGCTCCTGCACGAGGAGGCGGCGCGAAGCGGCCTGATCCTTCCCCAGGTCGAATCGATCTTCCCGGTGATCTCCGGGCCCTCGCCGATCTACATGGACTGCAGCGAACAGCAGCGGGAGAAGTACCTCGAGCCGCTGCTGCGAGCCGACAAGACCACGTGCTTCGCGCTCACCGAGCCGGGTGCCGGCAGCGACGCCACGCGGATCCAGACGAAGGCCGTTCGAGTGGGTGAGGGTGCCTGGCGGATCAGCGGGCGGAAGCACTTCATCACCGGCGGGGCCGAGGCGGAGTTCGCCCTGGTGTTCGCCGTGACCGACTCCGAGAAGCGCGCGCAGGGCGGGATCACCGCGTTCTTCGTGGACGCGGGCAGGCCCGGCTACTCGGTCACCCGAGTGCAGCGCACGATGTCACCGTTCCAGAGCCCGGTGGAGCTGACCTTCGACGACGTCGAGGTCACCGATGCCGAGATCCTCGGCAAGGAGGGGTTCGGGTTCTATTCGGCGATGCGCGGGATCAACGGGGCCAGGCTGCAGATCTCGGCCCGGGCGCTGGGGCTCGCGCGCTTCCTGCTGGACCGCTCGATCGAGTACGCCCAGCAGCGCACGGCGTTCGGCAAGCCGATCGGGGCGAACCAGTTCGTCCAGGGGATGATCGTCGAGTCGCACGCCGAGCTCGAGCAGGCCCGGCTGCTGGTCTACCAGCAGGCCGCCGAGATCGACGACGGCGCCGACGGCCGTCGCCAGGCCGCCCTGGCCAAGATGGTCGCCGCCGAGATGGTCGGCCGCGTGGCCGACCGGGCGATCCAGGTCCACGGCGGGAACGGGTTCATGACCGAGCTCGGGCTGGAGGGCTGGTACCGCGACGTGCGGGCGATGCGCCTGTACGAGGGGACCGGCGAGATCCTCCGGGCGAACGTGGCGAAGACCCTGGGGCTGCCCTCCTAGACGAACCGCGAGATCTCGGAAGGCCACGGCCATCCCCCTCGGCCGCGGCACATGCCCGCGGGGTGCAGGGCGGTCCCCTGAGCGGCGCCGGTTCCCCGGCCGGCGCCGCTCGTTTTTCGCGGGCGATCCTCTTCACGCACGGGCGCGGTTGGGCCATACTCCTGCGGGGGTTTCCCGGCGTCCGCGCCGGTTTGGACACGGTTGGGAGGCCCGATGGCGGTCGTGTCTCGGACGGATCGGGAGGGGCCGGGCGGTCGCGCCCTCGTTCGCACGTTCCTGATCGGCGACATCCGCGGGTACACGACGTTCACCCGGGAACGGGGCGACGTGGCGGCCGCGCGTCTGGCATCCAAGTTCGCGGAGGTCGCCCGCGAGGCCGTCGAGGCCCGGGGCGGCGAGGTCATCGAGCTCCGCGGCGACGAGGCCCTCGCGGTGT
The DNA here is from genome assembly GCA_035577825.1 of Actinomycetota bacterium. Classification (GTDB taxonomy): domain Bacteria; phylum Actinomycetota; class UBA4738; order UBA4738; family JACQTL01; genus DATBHM01. The sequence continues at coordinate 3,752 of DATLUW010000056.1, forward strand.
TCGGCTCGATCGCGCAGGCCGTTCGGGCGGGGATCGAGCTCCAGGACGCCTGCCGGGAGGAGACCGCGGCCGACCCCGACCTCCCCCTGCCGGTCGGCATCGGGATCGACAGCGGCGAGGCCGTTCCCGTGGAGGACGGCTTCCGGGGGCGGGCGCTGAACATGGCGGCCAGGCTGTGCGCCGTCGCCACGGCGGGACAGGTGCTCGTGACCCGGGAAGCGGCCGCGGCGTGCCCGGACCTGGACGGGATCAGGTTTGACGACCGGGGGACCGTCGAGCTGAAGGGGTTCGACGCGCCCGTCGCGCTCGTCGAGGCGGTCGGGAGTCCGGTCGGCCCGACGGCCCTGGCCGGGCCGGGCATCGCCTCGGGGAGCGTGCCGGAGGAGCTCGACGCGGGCACGCCGTTCGTCGGCCGGGAGCACGAGCTCCGTTGGCTGCTGGGCACGTGGCGCCGGGCCCGGCGGGGCCGCGGGGGGCTGGTATTCGTCTCCGGGGAAGCCGGGATCGGCAAGACCCGCCTGCTGGCGGAGGTCGCCGCGCGGGTCGAGGGGAACGTGCGCTACGTCGGCGCGGGGGGCGCGGGGCCGGCTCGCGCCGTCGAGGAGCTCGACGACGTCGGCGACGCGGCGGCCCCGACGCTGCTCGTCGTGGACGACCTCGACGCGATGGGGGACGCGGTCGTGGGGGCGCTGTCCCGGGCACGCGTGGACTCCGCGCCGGTCCTGGTCGCCGGGCTCGTGCGCGACCCGGGGGCGGATCCGACGCTGGCCCGGATCATCGCCGAGGGCGATCCGGACGGCGACGGCCACCGGGCGCTGGAGCCGTTCGGCGCGGAGGACGTGGCCGGGGTGGTGCGGACCTACGTGGGCGACGACGCCGAGGACGCGCCTGTCGAGTCGATGCTCCGTAGCTCGGGCGGCGTCCCGGCCCGCGTCCACGAGGTCGTGAGCGACTGGGCCCGGGACGAGGTGAACCGCCGCCTCGCGGCCGCCGCCCAGTGGCTGGCCGAGGGGCGGACCCGCCAGGGCGAGCAGCTCCGGCTGGCGGACAACGTGATCGCGCTCGGGCTGGAACGGCGCGCCCGGACGGCGCTCGCCGAGCCGGCCGGGTCCGAGACCTGCCCCTACCAGGGACTCGCGGCGTTCGGCCAGGAGGACGCGGCGAGGTTCTTCGGGCGCGAACGCATGATCGGCGAGCTCGCCGCCCGGACGGTCGCGACCGGGATGGTCGGCGTCATCGGGC
>DATLUW010000057.1:0-4660 GCA_035577825.1 Actinomycetota bacterium
ACGCTGCTGCCGACCGCTTTCATCGCATGGCGCTACCTGACCGAGACCCGCCACCTCGACCTCTCCCTGCTCGACATGGTCGCCGAGGAGTACCGCGTGTGAGGCGCGTCGCCGCCCTCGCGCTCCTGGCCGCCCTCGTGTTGGCCGGTTGTGGCGGCACCGATCGGCCGGAGGGCGCGGTCGAACGGTGGCTCAACTCCCTGAACCAGGGCGCCGCCGGCCGCCCGGGACGCTACGCCGCGCCCGATGTGTCGAACCGCGTCCTTCGCGGGTGGGAGCAGTGCGATCCGGGAGCACTCGACACCACCGAGGTCGGCCGGAACGGAGCCGCCGGCGGGGGCGACGACTCGCCGTACGCGGCGTTCGCCATCGTGCCCTTCGAGGTGGAGTACGCATCGAATGTCGCCGACCTGTGCCCCGAGCAGCAGCGGGGAACCTCGTTCGGCGGCACCGTCCGGGTCGTGAAGACCGGGCACGGGCCGAACGGGAACGACTGGCGCATCGGGAACCTCGACGAGATCCGGCACCTCGCGCCGCTCCAGCCGCCGACGACCGGTGCGTCCGCCTCGATCTGGGTGATCGGGCTGCTCATCGGGCTGCTGCTGTGCGGGCTGGTCGCGCTCCTCATGCGGGCGATGCCGAGGCCGGCGCCGCTCTCGTCCGAACCGCTCGACCCGGGCGAGGCGCGCGGGCTCTGACGCGAAGCGTCGGAGCCCGCGGGTGCGCACAGGTGAGGCCCGCGGCCGAAGGCCGCGGGCCTCGACGGCCCGACCGCTCCCCCCCGGAGACAGGCCAGGCCGGGTCCTGCTGGTGCGGGCACGGGCTTCCGGATCGGGATTCGCCGCACGCGACTCCCCGGATCCCGGTTCCCGCCTCCATGGTGCCTGGCTCGGGTGACGGCAGCCACGGTCGTTCGGGCGGTTCGGCTCGGCCATCGGTCGATTCGGAGACCCGGGACTTCCGTCGCATGCCCGTGTGGGGCGAACGGGGGACCTGTGGGTCGTCCGGCGCTCAAGTCGGCTTCGGCAGGTCCAGCAGCAGGCGCCGGAACACGCCCTCGAGCGTCTCCTTCGCATAGTCGTGGCTGGGGCTGTTCGTGATCATCACGGCCGCCGCGATCCGCAGGTCACCGCGTTCCATGAACGCGATCTGGTGTTCGACGGCGCCCGTCCCCGAGCCCCACCCGCCCTTGAAGTACAGCCGCCATTTGTCGTGGTGCAGCCGCCCGATCCCCCATCGTTGTGACGGCGTGACGTGCGCCAGGAGGTACCGGGCGTAGGCGTCGTGCCGCGGCGGGATGAACCGGTCCAGGTGGAACATGAACCGCGCCTCCTCGCCGCTCGTGTCGCTCGACAGCCCCCACGGGTGCGTCACGAAGTGGAAGTGCGACATCCCCGCCAGCCGGGCCAGCGCGTACAGCCGGGAGGCGCCGACGATCTCCGACACGCGCGTCGCCGCGAGGTTGTCCGAGAACCTGATCATCGGCCCGAGCAGCTCCCGGTCCCGCGCCGTGAGGTCGCGGTCGCGCACGGACGGCATCCGCAGATAGGCCACCAGGAACATGACCTTGACCGTGCTCGCGAGCGGCACCGACCGGTCGCCGCGCCAGCCGAACGCGTTCCCCTTCGGCCCGATAACGGTGAACGACACCTCGCCGGAGCGTGTCGCCGCGTAGTCCTTGGCCGACTGCACGTCCGGCGGCCACGCCCACGCCGGCGCGGCGGCGAGCAGGACCAGGGCAAAGGACAACAGCGCGAGCAGTGCGGACGGCCTGCGCATGGCGGCGGCGATGCTACGCCGGTTCGCCCCGGATTCGCACCCCCGGAACGCGAAGAGGCCGGGCCCCCCGGAAAGGGCCCGGCCTCGTTCGTGTCGTATCCGCGACGCGCGCCGAACTTCCAGCGCTACAGAGCGACCGCGCCCGCGATCTCCTTGGAGTCGCGGAGCTTGCGAAGCGCCTCGCGCTCGATCAGCCGCACGCGCTCCCCGGAAAGTCCGAGGACCTTCCCGGTCTCGCGCAGGCTGAGCGGACGCCCCGTGTGCAGCCCGTACCGCAGCTCCACCACGTGGCGTTCGCGCTCGTCGAGCACGCGGTCCACGGCCTCGCCGATCTCCTCGCGGAGCAGCGCGTCCTCCACCTCGGAGAACTGGCTCTCGGAGTCGGCCTCCTCGATCAGGTCGCCGAGCTCGGTCTCCTCCCCCACCGGGGCCTGCAGGGACAGCGGTTCGCGCCGCCCCATCTCGGTGAGGTCGTCGATCTCCTCGACGGTCGTGTCGAGCGCCTTGGCCAGCTCCTCGCGCGAGGGCTCGCGCCCCATCTGCTGCGCGAACTGGAACCGCGTCCGGTTCAGCTTGCGCAGGCGGTCGTGGATGTGAACCGGCAGCCGGATCGAACGGGAACGATCGGCGATCGCCCGCGTGATCCCCTGACGGATCCACCACGTCGCGTACGTGGAGAACTTGAACCCACGACGCCAGTCGAACAGCTCGACCGCGCGCATGAGCCCGATGTTCCCCTCCTGGATGAGGTCGAGGAGCGGCAGCCCCTGGCCCTGGTACTTCCGGGCCACGGAGACCACCAGCCGGAGGTTGGCCATGATGAACCGCTGGCGCGCTGCCTCGGCCTGCCGGATGTCGGCCTTGGCCCGCATGATCGAACGGTCCGAGCGGAGGCGGCCGGCCTCGATGCGTTCGCCGGCCTCCTTGCCCTTCTCGATGGTCATGGCGAGCATGACCTCCTCCTCCTTGGTGAGGAGCGGCTCGCGGGCCGCGGCCTCGAGGTAGAGGCGGAGATCGTCGGCGTCGTCGGTGCCCAGGGGGCGAGCGGGTTCAGCCATGTCGGTTTTCGGATTCCCTTCTTTCAGTCGTCTTCGCCAGGTGCAACAGCGCCATGTCAGCCGGAATTCCGGCGAGGCGTCTCAGTTGCCCCTGGGCAGACTGAAATGGGCCTCGGGCGGCCACCTGAGGCTGCAGGCTAGCACGGAGTGTTCCCCAACTCAAGCCCGACAATCCCGGGCGGGCGTTGCGTTTCCGTGAAGAGCCCGCAACTTGGAAATGTCAACGCCCGTTCGCTCAATGTTCATCCTGATTTGGCGAGATTCGGGTGGGCGCCCGAGTGGGTCAGGTCCTGGGGTCGATGAGGACCTTGACGCCGCCGGTCCCCTCCGCCTGCTCCTCGAACGCCTGCTGGACCTCCTCGAGCGGCCGGACCCCGGTGACGACGTCTGCCGTTCGGGGCCGCCGTCGCAGGAGATCGACGGCGGCCTCCATCGAGGCCCGGTTCGGCCCGGTGATCGACAGCGCCCGCTGCTCCTTCACGGCCATCACGGCCGGGATGAACATCGCCGGCTCGAACGGCAGCCCGAGCAGCGCCACGGTCCCCATGTGTCCGCACGTGTTGAACGCAAGCTGGACGGCCGCCGCCGCGCCCGAGCACTCGAACGCGAACCTCGGCCCGTGCCGGTCGACCGCCAGGAGCTTCCAGAACGGATCCTCCGCGATCGGATCGAACGTCGCCTCGCAGCCAAACGCCTCCCCCAGCCCGCGCCGGTCCTCGCGGACGTCGGCGCCGATCACCCTTGCGCCGCGGTCGACCAGCCCGGCCACCGCCAGCAGGCCGATCGAACCGAGCCCGCTCACATAGCAGAGGTCGCCTTCGGCGACGCCGGCCTCCTCGATCGCCCTGAGCGACACCCCCAGCGGTTCGGACAGCGAGGCCGCCTTGTCGTCCACCTCGTCCGGAACGGGAAGCAGGAGCGACGGGAGCACGTTGACCGTCTCGGCGTAGCCGCCCCAGAAGTTCGGCGGGTTCAGGCAGTACCGCGGGTGGCCCTCGGTGCACCACAGGCACTCGCCGCAGCCGCGGCTCGGGAAGTACGTCACGCGCGTGCCGGGCTCGTGGGTTCCGGTGGGGTCCTCCTCGACGACGCCGGAGAGCTCGTGGCCGGGGACGCGGTCGTCGCCGGCCATCACGCCGACCTTCCACAGCGACACGTCCGAACCGCAGATGCCGTTGTAATGGACCCGGACGCGCGCCTCGCCGTCGCGGAGCTCGGGCGTCTCCACGTCGCGAACTTCGAACGCGCGGTACCCGGTGAAAAACGCAGCACGCACGGGCGCATGGTAGCGGCCGGTGGGACACAGGAGTCGCAGACGGGGCGGCGACCGCACCGCCATGATGGGCGTGGTCGGCTCGCCGGCCTCGGGGCCCGGTTCGAACCGGACCAGGGAGGAGGAACCCATGGCGGCGATGGACGCCGGCACGCGCACACCCGACGGCACCGTGAGGGGCCTGCCGCTGGTCCTGCTGCGGAGCGAGGGGGCCGCCCTGCTCGGCCTCGCGATCGTGCTCTACGCGAAGTTCGGACGGTCGTGGATCCTGTTCGCGGTGCTGCTGCTGGCGCCCGACCTGGGAGCCCTCGGCTACGTGCGCGACACCCGCATCGGGGCGATGACGTACGACCTCGTCCACACGTATCTCCCGCCCGCGATCCTGGGCGCGATCGGCGTCCTCGCGGACAACAGCCTCATGTGGTCGGTGGCCATCATCTGGTTCGGCCACATCGGCATGGACCGGCTCGTGGGATTCGGGCTGAAATACCCGGACTCCTTCAAGCACACCCACCTGGGGTGGATGGGGCGCGGCGACCACGCCGCCTGA
>DATLUW010000058.1:0-5032 GCA_035577825.1 Actinomycetota bacterium
GACGCCGGGAAGATGCGCGGTCGATGAAGGTCCTCGACGATTCGCGCACGCGCGACGGGCTCGGCGTGCCGCCGCCCCCGGATCGAGCAAGCGCGTGTGGACGGTCGGCTCCGCGGAGCCGAGCGGCCAGGTGCAGCTCATCGGACAGTCCTGCCCGTAGCGAACCGTCTTGATCGCGCATCCGTGAGCGTGTCATCGTCGTCGGAACACTCACGTCCCGAGGGGCACGTGCGGCGGAGCTCGCGAATTCTGGTCCTGATGACGGCGGTCGCGACGACGATCGTCGGCGCGGGATCACCGGCGTCCGCCGCCCGGGTCTGCGACTCGACGTTCCACCACACGGCGAGTCCTGACGGGCCGGGGAAGACCGTCCTGTACGACGTGGACGCGGCAGCTCCGTCCGACGCCTGGGCGGTCGGGCTGCAGCGGCGGGCCGCCCTTTCGCTCCACTGGGACGGGTCGAGGTGGCACACGGTCCCCGTCCCGGCGTTCGGAACCAGGAGCCATCTGACCGCGGTGGCAATGGCCGGGCCGCACGACGTCTGGGCGGTCGGCTTGTTCGAGGACTCCCGCGGCCGGCAGCACTCGCTCGTGCTGCACCGGACCACCGGCGCTTGGACGCGGGTCGCCTCCCCCGACGGCCCCGTGGACACCGACCTCGACGAGATCTCGGTCGTCGCTCCGAACGACATCTGGGCCGCCGGCACCATCACCGGGTCGCGTTCACATCGGGCGTTCGTCATCCATTGGAACGGCGTCGACTGGCAGACGGTCGCGGGGCCCGCCGCGATCGGAAGGGAGAACCACGTCGAGGGCCTGGCGGCCGTCGGCCGGGACGACGTGTGGGTCGTCGTCCAATACCTGAAGAACCACCACGATCGGGCGACCACGTTCCACTGGAACGGCGACACCTGGCGTCGCGTCGACTTCCCGCAAGCGGCGGACACCCACACGCTTCCGCTCGCGCTCCTCGGGCTGGGCCCGTCGTCCCTGTGGATGGTCGGGTACACGGAGGGCCAGCCGTTGCCGACGCCCCTTCTCATGCACTGGAACGGGAGCCGCTGGGTCCCGTTCGACGGGGTGCGTCTCTCGGACCCCCTGTTCCTCACCGCGCTCGCGGCGCTCGGGCCGCACGGGGTGTACGCGTTCGGGGCTTACGACGAGGGATCGAACAGGTACATGTTCGCCGAGCGGTTCGACGGGAGGAGGTGGACACGCGTGCCCATGCAGGCCCCGTCCTCTTCGGACTACAACTGGCTGCTCGGCGCCGCGGGGACCACAGCCGGGTCGGTCGAGCGCGTGTGGGCCGTGGGTTCGTCCTCTCCCGACCGCACCGTGCCGTTGATCGAGCAGTCCTGCCCGTAGCCGCAGCATTCCCTGGTGCAGCGGGCTGTCCTGAGCGCGAACCGGTCCGCGCCGCGGCCGAGCCGGAACGAACGCACGCGAACTCGCGACCTGTGGTGCATCATGTCCCGTCCGTTCGCGGCTTCAGGGAGGCACCGTATGACCGGATTCACCCGAACCCTCGTCGCCGTCGCGGCCGTCTCGAGCGCGATCGTCGCAGGCCCCTCGGCATCGGCCGGAGTCGCCTGCGGTTCGACCTTCGGGCTGGTGGCGAGCCCGAACGCGGCCTCCGGCGACACGATCCTGCAGGACGCCGACGCCACGTCGCCGACCAACGCGTGGGCGGTCGGGACCGGGAACGGAGCGGCCTTCGCCCTGCGGTGGGACGGGTCGACGTGGCACCAGGTGTCGGTTCCGACCATCGGAACGAGGACCGTGCTGTCGGCGGTCGCGCTCGCGTCGCCGCACGACATCTGGGCGGTCGGCGAGTTCGTGAACTCGCACGGCAAGAACCGTTCGCTCGCCCTGCACCGGACCACCGGCGGATGGGTCCAGGTTCCGACGCCGAACATCGGGAAGACCTCGAGCGATCTGTTCCGCATCTCGGTCGTCGGGCCGAGCGACATCTGGGCCACCGGGTCCAGCGATGTCCAGGGCGTGGCCCATCCGCTCGTCGTCCACTGGAACGGCACGAAGTGGAAGCGGTTCGATCCTCCGGCCATCGGGTCCGACGACAACTTCATGGAGGGGCTCGCAGCGGTCGGGCCGGGCGACGCGTGGATCTCGGAGCAGTTCCACGACCCGCAAACGGGAAAGGACCGCGCGGCCACGTTCCACTTCACGGGATCGTCGTGGCACCGCGAGCACTTCACCCAGCCGGCGGCCGGCGACGTCGACCCGCGGGACCTCGTGGCCTTCGGTCCGAACGCGGTCTGGATGGCCGGGTTCTACCAGCACTCGGGACACGCGGTCGGCCTGCTCGAGCAGTGGAACGGCACGGACTGGGTGCAGTCCACGAGCGACGCGACGGGCTCGGACGTGTTCCTCGAGGCGATCGACGGGTTCAGCGCGAAGAACGTGTCCGCGGTCGGGGCATTCGCCAGCGGCGGGCCGGATGAGTTCGCGTTCGCCGAACACCTGCACGGCGGGGTGTGGACCCGAGTCCCGACGGACGAGCCGAGCATGGAGACGTCCTCCCAGATGGTCGGCGCCGCCGCGGCGACCTCGGGGTCGGACAAGCGGGTGTGGGCCGTCGGCTGGACGGAGATCAACTCCGGCCCGCGGCAATCCCTCGTCCAGCAGGCCTGCCCCTGATCGTCGAGCCGGGCCGCGACGCGGTCTGGCTACAGTGTCTGCCGTGTCCGGTGACGGGTGGTTCGGCGAGGACGTCGCCGCGAGGTACGACGAGGACGAGCACGAGATGTTCGGCGCGGCCGCGGTCGGGCCGGCGGTGGACTTCCTGGCTCGTCTGGCCGGCGGCGGCAGGGCGCTCGAGCTCGGGATCGGGACGGGGCGGATCGCGCTGCCGCTCGCTGCTCGCGTGATCGAGGTGCACGGCGTCGACCTGTCGCGGGCGATGGTCGATCGGCTCCGCGCGAAGCCGGGCGGCGACGCGATCGGCGTCACCATCGGCGACTTCGCGACGACCAGGGTCGACGGCGAGTTCTCCCTCGTCTACCTGGTGTTCAACACGATCCAGAACCTGACCACCCAGGCCGAACAGGTCGCGTGCTTCCGCAACGTGGCCGCGCACCTGCAACCGGGCGGCTGTTTCGTGATCGAGACCGGCGTCCCCAGCCTCCGTCTGCTCCCGCCGGGCGAGCGGTTCCACGCGTTCCACGTCACGCCGGAGTACTGGGGCTTCGACGAGTTCGACGTGGCGAACCAGGGCCTCGTCTCGCACCACTTCCGCGTGATCGACGACCGGGTCGTGCGGAACTCGGTTCCGTTCCGCTACGTGTGGCCGGCCGAGCTCGACCTCATGGCCGAGATGGCCGGGATGCGCCTCGAGAAACGGTGGGCCGGCTGGAACCGCGAGCCCTTCACCGGCGAGAGCCGCTCGCACGTCTCCGTCTGGCGCACACCCACCGGCTGAGGCGCCGGCCGTCGTCGAATTCGGAAGCCCCCGTCGTCGGCCGTGTTGGAGACGAAGGGATATGCCCGGGTTCGCGCCCAGGATGACGTGTTCGCAGAATGTTCATTTGACGAATATCCGATTCCGAGTATTCTCTCCGCCATGCCTTCGCGGAACCGGCGCAACCCGCTCGCCCTGGCGATCCTGAGCTGCCTGTACGAGCGTCCGATGCACCCGTACGAGGTCGCGCAGACGCTCCGCCAGCGCGCCAAGCACGAGAGCATCCGGCTGAACTACGGCTCGCTGTACGGCGTGGTCGAGGGCCTGGAGCGCTCCGGCCTCATCGCCGCCCGCGAGACCAAGCGCGAGGGTCGCCGGCCGGAGCGCACGATCTACGAGATCACCGACGACGGCATCCGGGAGCTGGTCGACTGGCTCTCCGAGCTCGTGGCCATCCCGGCGAAGGAATATCTGCAGTTCGAGGCGGCGCTGTCGCTGATCGGGGTGCTCTCCCCCGAGGAGGCCCTCTCGCTGCTCGACCAGCGCACGAACTCCCTTCGCATGCTGATCGCCGCCCGGCGGGGCGCCCGCACCGGCGTCGAGCGCCAGGGTCTGCCGCGGCTGTTCACCATCGAGGACGAATACGTGGAGGCCCTGCAGCAGGCCGAGCTCGAGTGGATCGAGCGGCTGGTCAAGGACATCGAGGGCGGGTCGCTCGAGGGCATGGAGATGTGGCGGGCGTGGCACGAGCACCTCTCGGCCGGGACGGCGCCCCCGTCCTGGCACGAGGGCATGGGCGCCGACGCCGGGAACGACGAAGACGCGGACACGACACGGGGAGGCACGGCATGACGGCGACGATCGAGGCCGAGGGCCTCACCAAGCGGTATGGGAAGACGGTCGCGCTCGACGGGCTCGACCTGGTGGCCGAGCAGGGCCAGGTGCTGGCGGTGCTCGGGCCGAACGGCGCCGGGAAGACGACGTTCGTTCGGGCGGTGGCGACGCTGCTCCGGCTGGACGGCGGGACGCTCCGGGTGGCCGGGCACGACGTCAACCGCGAGCCCGCGGCGGTCCGCCGTCAGATCGGCCTGGCCGGGCAGTTCGCCGCGGTCGAGCCCGCCATGACCGGTCGGGAGAACCTGGAGATGGTGGCGCGGCTGTTCGGCCAGGACGCCACGACCGCCAGGGCCAACTCCACCATCGTCCTCGGGCAGATGGGCCTGGAGGAGGCCGCCGACCGGCTGGTCCGGACCTACTCCGGCGGCATGCGGCGCAAGCTGGATCTGGCGATGACCCTGGTCGGCGACCCGCGGATCATCTTCCTGGACGAGCCGACCACCGGCCTCGACCCGCGCAGCCGGCACAGCATGTGGCAGCTGATCCGGGAACTGGTCGCCGGCGGCGTCACGGTCTTCCTGACCACGCAGATCCTGGAGGAAGCCGATCAGCTCGCGGATCAGATCGCCGTACTGGACCATGGCCGATTGGTTGCCCAGGGCACTCCGGAGTAGTTGAAGCGGCTCGTGCCCGGTGGGCACATCCGGTTGCGGTTCACGTCGCCGGAGGCCTTCACGTTGGCCGGTTAGGTCCTGCCCACCGCGGTGCCGAACCACG
>DATLUW010000059.1:0-5848 GCA_035577825.1 Actinomycetota bacterium
GCTCCTCCTCGACGAGCCGGCCGCGGGCATGGCGGCGGCCGACCTGCCCCGCCTCGCGGCCCTCATCGACCGCTTGGCGGATCGCGGCGTTGCCGTGCTCCTGGTCGAGCACAACCTGCGCCTCGTCCGCCGGGTGGCGTCGTGGGTCACGGTGGTCGACGCCGGCCGCGTGATCGCCGAGGGAGCACCGGCCGACGTGGCCTCGCGCGCCGAGGTCCGTGTCGCCTACCTGGGCCCGTCGGCGCTGTGACGAACCCGGGTTTGTCGGGCCCCTCCGGTTGGTAGACACTCGCCGACACCACCACCGCGACGCGAGCGAAAGGACACCGACATGGCGAAGGAGAAGAGCCTCGCCCAGACCGCGGCCGACCTGCTGAACGAGCTCGCGGGCAAGGCCCCCGCGGTGGCGAAGAAGACCGCCGAGCTGGGACGCATGGTGGCGCAGAAGGCGCCCGGCGTCGCGAAGACCGTCGCCGAGAAGGCGCCGGCGAGCCTGAAGAGCGTCGCGGGCAAGGCCCCGGCCGTGGCGAAGAAAGCGGCCGACGTGGGCCGGACGGTCGCGAAGTCCGCGCCCGACATGGGCCGCAAGGTGGCCGAGGTCGGCCGGGCCACCGCGAGCAAGATCCCCGGTCAGGCCAGGCGGGCCCGCGACGCGGCCGCCGGGGCCGGCGTGAAGGCCGCGGCCGCAGCCCAGGGCGCCGCCGCGGCGGCGAAGGTCGTGGCGGAGGACGCGTCGACCGCCGGGAAGGCGGCCGCAGGGAAGGCGAAGTCTGGAGCCAAGGCCGCGGCGGGCACCGCGCGCTCGGGCGCCAAGAAGGCCGCCGGCAAGGCCTCTTCGAGTGCGAAGACCACCGGACGGAAGGCCGCGTCGGGTGCGAAGACCACGGCGGCGAAGGCCGCCGGCGGCGCCAAGACCGCCGCGGCGGCCGCCAAGGACGCGGTCACCCCCGAGCCCTGACCGACGATCGAGCGGACGACCGAATCCCGGGGCCGCGGGAGTCGGGAGGCTGTTCGGAACTGTCGAGTGGGCAGGGGCGACCCGCCCGCCCGGGTCAGGTGACCCGCGGGTTGTACTCGGTGAACACGCCGTTCGGGTTCGCCTTCCAGATCCACGCGTGGAGCAGCCACGCGGTCTGCGCCTGGAACGCGAGCCCCCCGACCGCCTTGCAGGACGCGTCGTCCTTCGCGATCGTCACCGACCCACCCCGGACGAAGCACAGGTTCGAGTGGTAGTGCCACACGTCCGAACCCCCGGCGAACCCCACCGGCGGCGTGTCGTTCGTGTGGACGAACTGGTACGCGACGCCCACGAGGCGCAGGTCGCCCGAGGCGTCCGGCTGGTACAGCAGGATCTGCGGCTTCGCCGGGTCGAACGTGTTCGCCGGGATCCGGAGGTTCGCGAGGTGCAGGCCGATCCCCGGGATGAACTGCGTCACCTGGAAGTAGCCGTCGGCTTTCGCCGCGTCGATGTCGTTGTACTTCGCCGTGGCGGCCTTGGCCTCCGCGAGCTGGCGCTTCAGGACCACGGCCTGCGCCGCGGTGACCGGGCCGGGCATCCCGTGGACGTGCTCGCCGAAGAACGCGCCGCCCTCGCCGTCCACCACCTCGCCGCCGCCAGCACCGGCCGCCGCGTGGTCGTGGTTGTGGATCACCGGGACCAGCTGCTGCCGGGCGGCGTTCGCCACGGTCGGTTCGTTCGAGTTCCGCACGGCCGCCCACCCGCCGAGCGCGACCGTGGCGATCAGCAGGAGCGCCATGAGGCCGCCGGCCAGCCCGGCGAGCTCGCTGTGCTGGCGGGCCGCCCACCGGATGCCGCCCACCGCCGTGAGGATCACGCCGGCGAACATCACGAGGTGCCACACGTTCGGGTGGGAGAAGCTGATCAGGCGACCATCGGCCACCGAGCTCGGGTCGAGCGTCGACACGAGGAGGTCCCCCGCGAGCCCGGTCAGCATGAGGACGATCCCGGTGGGGATCAGGGCCGCGCCGAACGACACCCGGCGCTTGGGATCCGCGGGCCCGGCCGGGCCGGGGATGGTCTCCTGCATCACTGCAAAGGTACACCACGCCCCGTGCCTGCACCCGGGTGAGGTTCCCTGGCGCCCGGGGGAGGCCCGCCGGCCGATCGCCTTCGTACACTCGGGCCCCATGCGGAACTCCGGAAGGCCTCGGGCGCCCGTCGCGATCGCGCTCGCGGCGTGCCTGATGGTGCTCGCCGCGGGCTGCACTGGGGGCTCCCCGGACCCCGGCGCGGGCACCTCCGGCGCGCGGGCCTCCGCACCTGGGCGAACGCCCGGCACGACCGGCGGCGGGGACTTCCGCCTGCCGGCTCCGGCCACCGGCCGGCAGTCGGCCGCGGAGGTGCAGCGCCGGCTGTGCGCCCGCCCGCCCGAGCCGACGCCGGCGCCGGCGCCCACGCAGGCCACGACCGACCAGCCGCCGATCGTGCTCGACACCGAGCAGCGCGTGCAGGAGTACCGCGAGCTGACCTACCTCGCCCCGGTGCCGATCGACTCGGTGACCCCGGCGGAGCTCCGGACCGGGCTGGAGGCGAGGTTCGACCGCGAGTACCCGGCCGACCTCATGGCGCGCCGGTCGCGGGCGTGGTCGACCGTCGGCGTGGTGCCGGCGGGCATCGACCTCCGCGACGCGTTCCACCGCTACGTCTCCGCCGAGCAGGGCGCGTCCTACGACGTGGACACCAACGTGCTGTCCCTCGTCGAACACACCGACCTCGAGCCGATCGAGCACTTCGGGCTGGTCCACGAGCTGGCGGCGGCCCTCGACGACCAGCGGTTCGCGGAGGACCGGGCCGACCACCTGCTCACGGCGTGCGACGACGAGGCCTGGATGGGCGCCCAGGGCGCGATGCAGGGCAGCGCCGGGTTCTTCGCGACGCAGGTCGCGCTGCGGACGTTCGCCACCGGCGACCAGTCCGTCGCCGACCCGGCCGTTCGCCTGCGGCAGCCGGCCGGCGTGCCGCCGTTCGTCCATGCGATCCGGGTGTTCCCGGATGTCCAGGGGCCGACGTTCGCGGCCACGATCACCGACCTCGGGGAGACCGAGGCGATCAACGAGCCGCTCAGCTCGCTGCCGGTGTCGACCGAGCAGATCCTCCACCCCGCCGACCGGTTGGAGGACCCCCCGGTCGCCGTCGACGTCCCCGACCTCGGGCCGGCGCTCGGGACCGGGTGGCGGGACCTCGACGTGATGGAGGTCGGCGAGGAGTGGCTCCGCGCGATGCTCGCCCTCCGGCTGGACCCGTCCGACGCCGACGCCGCGGCCGAGGGGTGGGGCGGCGGGCGCTACCGGGCGTGGACGGACGGGTCGGACTCCGCCGTCATGCTGGTGACCGACTGGGACACGCCGAAGGACGCTGCGGAATTCGAGACGGCGATGCGGCAGTGGATCGGGGACGGCTCGACCGCCGTGACCGGGACCACCCAGGACCCCTCCACCGTGGTGTCCCTGTTCGCGACGGACCCGGCGGCGCTCACGGCGATGGAGCAGGCGCTCCGGTAGCGGCCCTCAGCAGTTCGGGTCGACCCAGGCCGGCGGCGGGCCGACCGGCACGTGGTGCTTGCGGGCCAGCTCCCTGAGGTGGTCGCGGTAGGTGCGCATGTCCGCGTGGGAGAAGTCCGAGTGCGTCTGACACCGATCCGCAGCGACGTGCTCCACGTGGTACGGGCTCATCAGGCTCTCGGCGTGCCCGATCACGTTGCGGACCTCCAAGTGGTAGTGCTGCACCAGCCAGAGCGTGAGCTTGTAGGACGACGCGATCTCGGCGGCGTTCCCCGTCACGTTCGCGTCGCTCGTCCCCACGTGCTCGATCCCGAACGCGGTCCAGTTCATGCCCATGGCGTGGCGGCACCGGATCCACAGCGGAACCAGCTGGAAGATGGTCCCGTCGGTGTCGATGATGAAGTGCGCGCACGTCCCCGGGTACTCGCCGAGGTGCTTCGCGTTCGAGGCGAACGTGTTCCATGCGGCCGAGAACGACGTGCCGCCGGTGAAGTGCTCGACCACGACCGCGGGGTCGGTCAGCTGCCACGCCGCCGTGCCGTAGTGCCGCTTCGAGTACGTGGCCATCTGCCGCTTCCGCTCGTCGCCGAACGGGATGCGCTTCCACGTGATCGGGGGCTTCTTGGCGTTCGGCGTCATGCGCGTCATCACGGAGTGCGTGGAGGCAGAACGTGCGGAAGCGCGGTACGCGGATGCGGGGTGAGCGGAGGCCGCGAGGGCGAGCCCCGCGGCGAACCAGCAGGCCAGGGCGAGGAGCGCGAGGGAACGCCGGAACGCGGTCATGGCCCCGGATGATCTCACGCGAGGAGGCCCGCCCCCGGCTTCGCCGGGTGCGGGCCTCCAACCCGCTGACGACGTGCTCGGTGACGACCCCTACGGGTTCGTCACGGGGCAGGCGTTCGTCGGGTTCGGACCGCCACCGTGGACGCAGGTGATGCGGCCCTGGATCACCGGCGCCACCGGCTGCACGTGGTTCTGCAGGTAGGTCGCCACGTCCTGGTCCATCAGGTTCTGCGTCGTGCTGGTGGCCTTGACGTTCGGGTAGCCGTCGCCGCCGGTCATCATGAAGTCGTTCTGGACGACGACGTACTCCGGCGAGCCCGCGGTCAGGTCGACCGGCGTCGCCCCACACGATCCGTCCGCGTTGGCGAACACCGCCGACGTCACCCGGCTGCCCGGGTTCTGGGTGATGTCGTAGGTGAAGCACAGCCCCGAGATCTGCGGGAACCGACCCTGGCTCGTGTTCGGCGTCGGACCGTTGCCGATCAGGCTGACGCCGTTCTCCAGCATGGCCTTGAGGCCGTCGCCGTGGAGCGGCGTCGTGGTCGACAGGTTCCCGAACGGCAGCACCCCGAGGACCGACCCCTTGGTGATGGGGTACGGCGGGGGCGAGTACGCCGCGCAGAAGTCGCCCGGCACGTCCACGGTCGGGCACGTGAGATCCGCCCGGAGGCCACCGGAGTTCGTGATGGCGAAGTCCGCCCCGATGCCCGAGTACGTCGACAGCATCGCGTCGGCCACGGTGTCGCCGACCAGGGACTCACAGCCCCGGCCGTCGATCCGCCCGGTGTTGATGGAGCAGGAGTCGCTCCTCGGCACGTACACGGTCGAGTTCGCGATCACTCCCGACAGGATCGGGGCGAGCTGCGCGTTCAGGTTGGTGATCTCGGCCTGGATGGTCGGGTCCGGCGTGACGCCGATGTCCCACGGACGGTGGAAGTCCGCCGTCTCGTAGATGACGCCGCCGGTCGACTTGTCGATCACCAGGCGGACGCGGGTGAACCGCGCCGTCGCGTTCTGGTTCTCGGTGACCGACATGCCGTTTCGCCAGGTGACGTACTCGGTGTGGGTGTGGCCGCCCACGATGGCGTCCACCCCGGAGAGCGCGTCGGCCACCGGGAACACCGGCGACGCCGCACCGGACGGGTCCGGCGCGAAGATCGTGCCGCCCGACATGCCCATGTGGCCGGCGGCAACGATGGCGTTGACGCCCTGGCTGTGCAGGTTGACCGCCTCGGCGTTGATGGCCGTCGCCGGGTCCGTGACGTGGAACGGGTCCACGTTGCCCGGGAAGACCAGCGAGGTCAGGTCCGGAAGCTCGAACCCGATCACGCCGAGCTTCTGGCCGCCGAAGTCGAACACGTGGGACGGCGTCCACTCGGCCGGCGTGTTGCCCCCCGCGTCGACCACGTTGGCCGAGAGGTACGGGAAGTGCGCGATCGGGATCAGGGTGTGCCGGAGGTAGTCCTGCCCCCGGTCGAAGTTGTGGTTCCCGAGCGTGTCCGCCGAGACCCCCATCAGGTTGAGCATGTCCATCGCGGGGGTG
>DATLUW010000060.1:0-2895 GCA_035577825.1 Actinomycetota bacterium
TCCAGGATCACGAACCGCATGCCACGCTGGGCGAGGTGGTAGCCGACGGCAAGGCCTGCCTGGCTGCCACCGACGACGACGACGACGTCGAACGCCGGCGCTGCTGCCCCGAGGCGGGCCCGCTCGTCATGTCGCCCTACCCGTGGTGGTGCTCGGTCTCGGCCTTCGCGACGTCCACCGTCTTCACCAGGTTCGCCACGGCTTGATCGAGGCTCACTCCGCTCGCTGCGGCGCTCTTCTCCAGGTCCTCGATGACGAGGTTGTCCGGGTTCCCCATGTCGTCGTGGGGACGCATGCACCCGCACGTGAGACACATGTCAACCGCCTCCTTCGGGATCGATGGCTTCCATCATCCATTCCCCCCGGAGGTCAGCGGTACCCGGGAGCGCACGGCAGCGACGACGTCGACCCGGCAGGGTCCCGCCAGCCCGACGGACTCGGGTGATGGAGTCAGGGGATTTGGACGATGTCCTGTCCCTTGGCTGTCCTGATGGACACGTCGGTCAGGCCGGGAACCATGCCGCGAGTATGAACGGCGTCGGAGTCGTTTCCTTCCGCGACGACGCCTCCGGCGATCTCGACGTGTCCCACGTTCCCGTCGATCTCGACGGTGATCATGTTGTCGCCGGACGTCCTGGCCTGACCGCCGACGGTGATCGTCCCGACGTCCGCGCCGGGCTTGATGCTCAGTGCGATCGCCTTGAGCGCGACCTGGACGCCCTTGACGAGGCTTTGGCCCTCACCTCCTTCGGTGCTCAGGTCACCGGAGATTTCCAGGATCGGCAGGGGCTTGCTCACCTGAACGCCGACCGAGCCGTCGCCGTGTGTCGCGATGCTCTCGAACGATGCGTGGCGCAGGGATCCGTCGTACAGGTTGAAGCCGCGTGCGCCGGTACCGAACGTCTCGATCGGTGCCTGCACGTCGAGGCGGTCGATCTCACCGAAGTTGACGAAGCCGATGCCGCTCGGGCCATGGGAGGTCACCGGCGCAGATGCAGTCCAGTTCGTCACCGCTCCCCAGTTGTCGAGCACCATGTCGTTCTGCCCGTTGGTCGTGACCGCACCGCTGTTGACGACTTCCTCCACCATGGCTCCGGAGATCACGAACACACCGCCGCTGATCAGGTCCGGAGTTCCAGGCGGAATGCCGCCGTCGGTGTGGATCTCGCCGGTGCGCAACAACGACACCCGAACGGTGCCACCCGTCACGTCCGCGACGCGATGGCCGCCGACGAACACACCGCTCCCGCGAATCGGAGCATCGACGGACCCCGCAGCGATGTCGCGCAACTCGGCCGTGATGACGACGTCCGGATCGGGTTGCCGGTTCCACAACGTGAACGCCCCCTGCAACGCCTCGACGCCGAAAGCGCCCGGCCGCTCCACGCGACCGCGGACATCGGCGCGGTCGACCTGAAGACCCTCGACGAGTACGTGTCCAGCTCGGACGGCGTCGTCTGCGAGCAGCAACACCTGACCGGTCGTTCGGACGTCGCGCAGCGTCAACGTTCCGAGATCCGTGGCGCTCGTGTCGTTGAGGATCGCAACCTCGTGATCAGCAGTGAGCACGGTAACGCCCTCGACCTCGTTGTCACTCGTCAGCCGCAGGCCCTTCGCGCCGAACTTCAGCGTCCCGCCACGAAGCCGAACACCCGGCGGCAGGGTGATCATCGGCATGCCGCTCAACGTGCCCCGAACCTCGATCTCCCCAGCACCTGAGTTGAGTGCCTCCATCAACTCGCCGGCGCTCGCCACCACAGTCGACCCGCCCATCTGCGGCCCCTTCCAGCCCGGCAGCATGTTCGCTCGACGCTACTCCACCCACGGGTTGCCGGCGACGGCTCGCTCCCCTTCGGAGACCTTCTTCACCTCCCGGTTCGGCAGCAGGGAACGGGAGGCGGAAAGGGCCGTCGAAGCGCAGCAATGGCTTGCCAACGCCAATGAAGAGGACCCAGTGGAGGTGAGGGGATTTGAACCACTGGCCTCTGCCGTGCGAAAACGTTCGCGACTCCAGCCGTGACCAGCGCGGATGCCTATTGGTGCTGCTCAGGGTGGTCGGGAGGGAACTCTTGCGTGCGGCGAGCGTGCGGTGAACCGGTCGACGTAGCGAAGGCGCTCCAAGAGCGCCTGCCGATCGAACCCCAGAATCATCCGTGGAGCCGGCGTGCGCACGGGAGCCATCGTGGAGTTGCTCGACGCAGCTGAAGGCAGCGTGACATGCCCACGTTCTACGTGGATGCCAGCGTCCGCGACGACATCCTGTATCCCGGTGCGCAAGGCTGTCCGGTGACAACCCCGAACGTGCCAGACGCGGTTTGGCTCAACATCGCTGGGGCGCAGATTGGGTTGTCGTCATGAAGGACAAGAGGGTCCGCACTCGCCGCTGGGAGCGCGAGGCGCTCGCCAGCGCAGGAGTGGGCGCGTTCTGCATGACGGCGGCGGGCAACTACACGAAGTGGCAAACGCTTCAACTCCTCGCTCGGCGCTGGGACGACATTGAGGAGACTGCGACGACTCTTACCGGCCCCTACATGTACTCGGTGACGAACGCGGGAGTCCGCTCCCTCACCAAGTAGTCCGCTGCTCCGGAAGCCGCCCCTCGGCCCCTACACCTCGGCTCACTCTCCAAACGGCTCCTACGCCCTGCCCTGCACGTCGTGGGCCCCCATGCCGCCCCAAGGCCGCCGGGTCCTTTCCGGGCCACACCGGGGACGAGGTCGTTCAGCCCGGGCAGGTAAGCCGCCCCTCAACTCCGCTCCATGAGCATGGG
This sequence comes from Actinomycetota bacterium, assembly GCA_035577825.1. Taxonomy (GTDB): domain Bacteria; phylum Actinomycetota; class UBA4738; order UBA4738; family JACQTL01; genus DATBHM01. The sequence continues at coordinate 2,771 of DATLUW010000060.1, forward strand.
CTCGCCACGCGCGAGCGCGTCACCGGAGACCGCTCGCGCCTAATAACTCCCCGTCGGTGCTTGAACACATGAGGTCCTCTCCCGAGGTTGGACGCTGGACGGCATCCCGACCCCGAAGGAGGACC
>DATLUW010000061.1:0-3109 GCA_035577825.1 Actinomycetota bacterium
CGCGGGCCACCAGGCCGCCGGTTTGACTGGGCCGGCGCCCCGTTGCGATGCTCGGCATTCGACACCAGGGAGGACCGGATGATGCGTCGCACGTCCCTCGCCGCGATCGTCGCGCTCGTCGCGCTCATGGCCCCCGTCCCGAGCGTGGCGCCGGCCGCCGCAGCGCCGGCGTGCGACCCGTTCACCACGCCGCCGAGCTACCTCCACGTGGCGCCGACCTCGCAGCAGGTGCTCGGGTTCGCACTGGGCTCGCAGGAGGTCGACGTCGACCAGTCGAACGCCTACCTCGACGCGGTGGCGAACGCGAGCGACCGGGTGATCGCTGGGACTGCGGCGACGTCGGTGCAGGGACGGGCGCTCCGCTACGCGGTCGTCGGCCGCCCGGATCGCATGACGCCGTCCGCGCTGGCCACGATCCGTTCGAACGCCACGGCGCTCCGCAACCCGACGATCACCCCGTCGCAGGCGGCGGCGCTCGAGGCGTCGACCCCGGAGATCCTGTGGCTCTCCGCCAACGTGCACGGCGACGAGGAGAGCGGCGCCGACGCGGCGCTCCAGGTCCTGTACGAGCTCGCCGACCGCTCGGACTGCGTCGTGTCCACGGTCCTCGACCGGGCGATCGTCGTGATCCTGCCGATCCAGAACCCGGACGGCCGGGAGCTGAACACGCGCCGCAACGCGAACGGGTTCGACATGAACCGCGACTGGTTCGCCCGGACGCAGCCAGAGACCGACGGCAAGGTCGAGACCGTCCGCCAGTACCCGCCGATGCTGTACATCGACGCACACGAGTTCGGCCTCCAGAACTACTTCTTCCCGCCGAACGCCGACCCCGAGTACCACGAGATCCCCGACACCGCGCACCATTGGATCAACGACCTGTACTCCCCCGCGATCGCGGCGCAGTTCACGAAGGAGAAGATCCACTTCTTCCACGGCGCGCCATATGACTTCTTCGCGATCGTGTTCGGCGACACGGTGCCGACGGAGGGGTTCGAGGCGGCGGGGATGACGTTCGAGAAGGCGAACTTCGAGGACATCTCCGTTCGCTTCCACGAGCACTTCACGTCGATGTGGGCGTCGATCTCGGCCGCGGCGAACGACCCGGACATCGTCCGCCAGTGGCACGACTCGTACGTCGAGGCCTACCAGGAGGGCGTGAACGGGACGCTCGAGCCGAACGCGGTCTTCGAAAAGGGCCACACCCTCCTCCAGCCGGTGCCGACGGCCCCGGTGCGCCACTACTTCCTGCTGAACGACCCCTCCCGGGCGTACGAGCTCCAGCTCCTCGTTCGCCGGCTGCAGCGCATGGATGTCTCCGTGTACAGCCTCAACGCGCCGCTCGCGGTGCCGCACTTCCATCCGTACGCCGAGCCGAGCCGAGCGCAGACGCTCCCGGCGGGCACGTACTGGATCCCGCTCGCGCAGGGGCAGAAGCATTGGATCCAGGCGATGCTGAACGAGGACACCTACATCCCGATCGACGTCACGTACGACGTCACGGCGTGGAGCAACCCGCTCCTCGAGAACCTGTCCGGCGGCTGGACCGGCGACGTGCTGTCGCCGAACGCCTCGCTCGTCGCGGCGGCTTCCACGCCGTCGTGGCCGGCGCCGGGCACCCTCCCGAGGGTCGGGCTGTTCCAGATCCCGGGGAGCACGGCGGGTTTCCAGGCCGCAGGCGAGGCCCGGTGGCTGTTCGACACGGTCTGGCATCTGCCGTACACGAACGTGACCGCGGCCGACATCACGGCGGGCCTGCCGGGGATCGACGTGCTGGTCGTCCCCGACGGCTACGCGAACTACGGGCTGCAGGCACTCGGGGCCAAGGGCAAGAAGGCCCTGCTGGCCTGGGTGAAGGCCGGCGGCCGGTACGTCGGCTGGCAGGGCGGCGCGGAGATCGCGGCCCAGACCGGCGTCTCCACGGTGACCCTCGCGGCGTCGCACACGAACATGCCCGGGTCGCTGGTCCGCGTGACCATGGACCCGGGGAGTCCGCTGACGGCCGGCGTCGGGCCGACCGACTGGGTGATGTACCTGGACGACATGGTGATGCGGCCGGGCGCCGGGTACGCGGCTGCGGCCTTCCCGGCCCCCGGGAGCCCCTCGTTCGGCGTCTCCGGACTGGCGGAGGGGGTCGACCAGCTCGCGGGGTCGGCGGCGGTCGTCGACGAGACCGTCGGCTCGGGCCGGTCGGTCGTCTTCTCCATCGATCCGAACTTCCGCGGCTGGACCCAGGGAACCCAGCGGATCCTGTGGAACGCCATCACCGGGCCGAACGCCACCGGAGCGCGCGCGGCGACGCTGCCGTCGGCCGAGCGTGCCTCCGCGGTGCGGTCGGCCCGCGCGGCCGCGGACGCCGTTCCCCAGCTCGGTTCGACGATCCGGATCGCGGTGGGACGAGCCGACGCCGCGGCGACCGCCCACGCCCTGCGCGGATACGGCGCGCAGTTCGTTCGACGGGGACTCGGATCGGACGGGGTGTTGTTCCTCGTGGCGAACCGTCGGGATCTGTCGGTCGAGGAGCATCCGTTCTTCGCGCCCCTCGTTCGCGATCTGACCCGATCGGGAGTGGACCTCCGCTTCGCCAGCATCCCCTGACCCGGTGTCCATCGCGAGGGCCCCGGCGGCTCGGGAGGTGGTCAAGCGTGCCACACTCCCGCGATGAACTGACCGCGAGGTGAGACTGCTCCCGCGATGCCGGGCGGCTCGACTCGAACGACCGGTTCGCGATGCAGCGAAACGACCCAACCTCTGCGTCCTTACTCTGTGGCGGCCAAACGGAACAGCGTCGTGTCGGGGGTCGAGCGGCAGGAGAGCGTTGAGAGGAGCGCCCTTGCCGAGCTCTACCTCCAGCACGCCCCGGACGGGATCCGCCTTGCCTTCCTGCTGATCGGCGACCGAGCCCTCGCCGAAGACCTGGTGCAGGAGGCGTTCGCACGGTTCGTGGGCCGACTCGGGCATCTGCGCAACCCGGACGCCTTCGGTGCGTACCTCCGGCGGACCATCGTGAACCTGTCGAGGAGTCACTTCCAACGGCGAAAGGTGGAGCGCGCCTACCTGCAACGGGTCATGGCGAACCCCGAGCCAGATCCCACCCCCGAGAGCGAGT
>DATLUW010000062.1:0-12007 GCA_035577825.1 Actinomycetota bacterium
GCCAGGATCAACACGGCCGCTCCGGCGGTCGGCGCGAGCGACAGCACCGTGAGCGGGCGGGCGTTCGGCCCCAGGAACCACAGCGCCCACCCGAGCCCAGCGACCCCGAGCAGCACGATCAGCGCGATCGCTTGGAGCGCACCGGCCCTGGTGGTCGGGACCACGTGGAGCGGGGGAGGGGCGCCGATGGCCGACGCCGGCGGCGGACCCCGCAGGAGCGCGACCCCCGGCGCGATCACCTTCGCGCCGTCCTGGTTCACGGCCACCCGGAACTCCTTGTCGCCGAGCGCATGCGGCAACACGATCGCCGCACCCGAGCGCAGCACCGACGCCCCGTCGTCGAAGAACGGCCGGTTGTGGTCGTTCGCCTCGGTGCTCTTCACCTGCGTGAAGCGACCGGCCACCAGGTCGGCCGGTTCGCCCGGGATCACCACGACCTGGGCCTGGTGCTCTGGGGCGAGCGCCGCGCGGATGGTTCGTTCCTTCAGGGAGATCGAGATCGGCCCGGATGAGCCGAGCGGGCCGACGCCCACCACGACCGGCGTCCCCGCGGGCAGCTGCGACAGGTACGCGTCGATCGAGCGCCCCTGGTCGTAGGCGTCCTGCTGGAACCATTGTTCGGGACCCTCGGCCGGCTCGCGCACCACGACATCGCCGCTCACGTCGGCCGGCCCGTACCACCACGCGACCGTCGGGATCGTGAGCAGGCCGACGATCACCGCGGCCGCGGCGATCCCCAGCCAGCGGCCGGTTCTGCGTGCCACCCAGCGGCCGACCGTCCACACCAGCGCCCCGAGGGCGATCGCCATCGGCATCGCCACGAGCAGTCCGAGGAACCGGTGCGGCGGGACCACCAGCGTGATCGCCGCGATCGCGATCCCGAGCAGGCACACGCCCGTCCATCCGGCGAGCATCCGCAGAAACGGCCCCCGCTCGGGCGCGTCGGTTCGCTCGGACGCGGCAGGTCGCGCGACGAGGTAGCCGCCCACCGCAGCCGGCGCGGCGACCGCCCAGGCCGACATGCCGCTCAGGTCCTCGCGGAACTTCGGCAGATACCGACTGTGCAGCTCGCCGATCTCGCGGGTCCGGAAGGACGACCCCAGCACGGGGTAGATCAGCGCCAGCGTCGCGACGCCCGTCAGTCCGCCGGCCGCGAACAGCGCCCCAGACTCGGTCCGCACCGGCGAGGTGCCGCTTCGTCGCGCGCGGATCGACGACGGCAGCGCCAGCAGCCACCACGCGGCCATGAACAGCGCGATCACCGGCATGAACAGCCAGTGCGACAGCACCGCGGCCGCCGTCAGCAACAGCGCCCCGACGAACCCCGCCCAGCCGCCGTGTGGGGCCACGACGAACCGGATCAGCAGCAGGAACGCCGCCAGCGCGAACACCAGGTTCATGAGGTTCGAGACGTTCTCCCCGACGAGCCGCGTGGTCCCGATGGTCACGCCGGACACCGACGCGGCGGCCGCCCACCGCCACCACTCCTGCCGGCCGGTTCCGACCGCGGCCAGCGCTCCGATGACCAGCGCGAGCATGCCGACCAGCACGTACGGCAGCACGACCTCCATGCGGACCGAGGAGATGCCGGTCAGCGACGTCAGCGTGGCCGAGAGCAGCGCATGCCCCGGCCGCGACGCGGTGTCGAGCAGTCCGATGCCGACGTGCCCGATGTAGTCCGCGCGCCAGACGTACCAGGGCGTGTCCCACCCGAGCGGGAGCGAGAAGTGCCGGACCCGGTAGACGAGGAAATACAGCAGGAACGTCCCGAGGAACACCGCACCCGTGCCGAGCGCCGCGCCGATCCACGCGACGGCCGGTCGGGCCGGACGCGAGATCGCCGAGCCGGTATCCCCGGGAGCGCCGGCGCCGCTCGGCGCGGGCGCGGTCTTCATTCGGCCACCTCGCCGGCGGGGACCGGCGCCGGCAGCTCCTCATGCGCGTTTCGCGAAGTCTCCGGTTCGTCCGACGGGGACCGCCCCAGTCGCCCGGCGACCCCGGCCACCACCCATCCGCCGGCGGCCGCGATCACCAGGGCGGCGACGCCGCCCCCCGAGCCCAGCCGGACGCCCGCCCGGTCGGCCACCACGCCGGCCGTCACGACGACCGCGACGCCGATCGCCGCGGCAAGGGACGCCGCCGCGAACCACGACCGCTCCGGCGCGGCCGCGACCGCCCAGCCCGAGCCCACGACCCACGCCATCGCCAGCAGCGCCACCGCCGCCCACCCGACCGCGCCTGCCGCGATGGGCCCGGTGGCGGGCACCCCGGCGACACTCGCAGTCGAGGGGCCGGCCACCAGCACCACGCCCGGCGCGACCTCCGGATGGTGCTTCGCCCAGGCGACGAAGAAGTGGCGGTCGGGGTTCGCCCCGGGGAGGAGCACGGCGACCGGCGCCGGCCCGTGGTGGAGCAGCGGCCGCACGTCGCGGAAGTACCGCCACGAGGTCCCGTCGTAGTCCGCGACGTCGAGGGTGACCGGGCGTTGGATGGTCGGATGGCCGGCCAGGTACGTCGCCGGGTCGCCGAGGTACAGGTAGGCGTGCTCGATCCGGTCGGCCGGCAGCGCGGCGCGGATCTCGTGGGCGAACAGCGGGATGTTCACGCCGGCGCTCCCCTTGACGTTCGCGACGAACACGATCGGAGTCGAGGACGGCACCCCCGCCCGATCGAGGTAGGCGCCGGCGTTCGCGGCCTGCTGCGGGAGCACCGGGTTCGTCTGCGGCCGGACCCCCGACCAGAACGCCTGCGCGGTCACGAACCCGCCGGCCAGCAGGCCGACGCCGACGACCACGCCCGCCACGCGCCCGGCCGTGCGCCACCGGTGTGCGAGCGCCCGCGGCAAGGCCACAGCGCCGGCCGCCAGCAGGAACGGCACCGGCAGCGCGAACGCCAGGAACCGGTGGGTCGGCACGGTCACCCCGCCCCACGCGGCCAGCGCGGCCAGCGCGGCGACGCCGATCCAGGAGCCGAACACCGCCCCTGCCACCCGGCGGCGGCCGGCCACCTGCACGCCGCCCGAAGGCCCCGGATCCGCCGCCAGCGCCGCCGCCCCCACGGCCGCGCCAGGCAGCGTGAGCCACGGCGCGTAGCTCGCGAAGTCGTGGTGGATCTTCTTCTCGTACTCCGCGCGCGCCTGCGGCGAGGTCTTCGGTGCCTTCAGCCCGGAGCCGAGCGCCCCGTACAGCGCGGCGACCCCGGCCGCAGCGCCGCCGCCTGCCACCGCGGCCAGCCCGCCCGACGGGGTCCGGAGCAACGGCGTCCCGTCCTCGCGCCGCGACCGCCAGGACCGCCGCGCCAGCAGCATCGCTCCGCCGGCCAGGATCACCGCGAACAGCACCGCGAACGACCAGTGCACCAGCGCGGCGCACCCGAGGAGCAGCGCCGGCGCCACCAGGCCCCGTCCATGCGCGACCGCGGCCACCGCCAAGGCGGTCACGGCGATCACCACCGCCGCGACCACGAGGTTGTCCTGGTACGTCTCCGGCCCGGCGAGCCGCGCGACCCACGCCGAGGCCCCGACCGACGCCCCGACCACCGCCGCCTCCCACCGCCGCGCGTCGAACACCACCGTCGCCAGTCCCGCCGCGGCCAGCCCGATCGCCGCCGCCATCGCGAACGGCAGCGCCTCGGCCACGCGGACTGGATCGAGTCCGAGCACCCGCCCCGCCAGCAGCGCGACGACCGGGAACGCGGGCCGGTCCGGGCTGCCGTTCACGGGCGGAGGCAGCCGATCGGGGAGCGAGGTCACGCCGATGTGCGATGCCAGTGCCGTCTTCCACAGGTACTTCGGCGTGTCCCACCCGAGCGGCGACGTGAACGAGTGCACCGCGTACGTCGAGGCGAAGAACGGAACGACGACGGCGACCACCGCCAGCAGGGCGGCCGCCCCACCCACCGCGGCGAGCACCCGGCCGCGGGTCCCGCCGGAGCGCGCCCCGTCCGCCGAGGCCGGGGCGTCGCCCTCCGACGGTCCCGCCGGGGCCGGGACCTGCGTCTTCACGCGGCCACCGTAGCAAGGCCCCGGGCCGCGCGCCGCATCCCGAAGCACGAGGCGATCCCGCCCGGAGCCACCGGTGGTGCCGCCTCCTGCACGACGAAGGGGCGGTCCGCGTCGGCGGACCGCCCCTTCGGAGCGTGAGCGCGGATCAGGTTAGTCGCAGAGCCCGTCGGGGCTCGACGTCTTGCACGTGTTCTTCGTGATCGTGTTGCCGGAAGCGCCGCTCTGGTCGTTGATGTCGAAGTCGACGTTCCGGAACAGGACGTTCGCCCGGATCTCGTTGCCGTTCGGCTTCGACCCATGGAAGCTGGTCGTGTCGAACAGCAGGATGCCGCCGCTGCCGACGGTCGGCCCGCCGGGGTGGTTCCTGCGGACGGTGTTGTGGAGGATCTGGTTGTTGCTCGCGCCGAGCAGGCCGATGCCCACGCCGGAGATCGGCGGCCCGTCGCCACCCGGGCAGGCCTTGGTGTTCAGATACGAGGAGTTGTTCACGATCGTCCAGCCGTGCACGTTGTTCGGGGCCCCAGTGTTGAGGAGGGCGAACCCCATGCAGTTGCCGTGCGCCGAGTTCGACTCCGCCCGGCCGACGTTCGAGTCGCGGAAGAAGAAGCCGAACTGGTTGCCCCAGGACTCGTTGCCGGCGACGAACGCGTCGGCGTCCTTGGTGTCACCGATGTAGAAGCCGGCCTCGCCGGAGCCCGTCGCCTTGTTGTACAGGAAGTTCAGGCCGTGGCAGCCGAAGCACGTGATCCCGTATTCGCCGTTGTTCTGCGCGAAGCTGTGCGTGACCGTCAGGTCCTTCGCCCCGAACCCGACCAGGCCGAACCCGTCGAAGCCCCGGAACAGGAACCCGTCGACGGTGATGCCGGTGCGCAGGTGGCCCTGGGTGCCGAACACACAGAAGCCGGCACCGCCGTGGAGGCACTTGTTGCTGGACTGCGGCGGCTCGATGATCGTGCCCCCCGCGAACCCGCCGGCGCCGCGGAGCGTCAGGTGATCCTTGTTGACCACCACGGACTCGTGATACACGCCCGCCCGGACCAGGATCGTGTCCCCGGGCGACGCGTGGTTGATGGCGGCCTGGATGGACTCGCCGGGCTGGACCTCGATCGTCGCTGCGCTTGCGGCCGGCGCGAATCCCAGCATCGACGCCAGGATCCCGGCCACGAGGAGCGACACCCCCACGACTCGTTTCATGAACCTCCCCCTTCTTGGGCAGTGGATGAGAGCTGACCGTATCGGGCGGGGGAGCGGAATGACAAGGATGCCGCTCCGGCTTGCTACCGCAGCCAGGTCTGGATGATGGCCTTCGAGAAGTTCCAGCCGTACTTCAACGACTTGGGCTTCTTGGACTTGCCGCCGGCGCGGGCCTTGATCGTGATCGGCACCTCGACGATCCGTGCCCGGTGGCGGAGCCCCTCGATCAGCAGCTCGCTCGTCCAGAACTGGTCCTGCGTCAGCACGAACTTCCGCAGGATGTCGGCCCGGGTCGCGCGGTAGCCCGAGGACGGGTCGGTGATCCGCTGGCCCGTCATGATCGTGACCATCCGCGAGAAGAAGTGGACGCCGATGTGGCGGATCATGCTCTCCTTCTCGAACTCCCCGAGCAGCCGCGACCCGTTCACCATGTCCGCCTCGCCGCGGAGCACCGGGCCGACCACCACCTCCATCTCCTGCGGCAGGTGCTGGCCGTCGGCGTCGAGCGACACGACGACCTCGGCGTTCAGCTTGGCGGCCACGTCGTAGCCGACGCGGAGCGCGAGGCCGCCGCCTCGACGGATCGGGTTGCTGACCACGATGGCGCCGGCCCGGCGCGCCACGTCGGCGGTCCCGTCGTCGGAGGCGTCGTCGACGACGATCGCGACGACCGGGTAGCCCGAGATCGAGTCGGGGATGTCGCGGATGACGGCCGCCACGTTCTCGGCCTCGTTGTAGGCCGGCGACACCGCGACGATGCACGGGCCGGTCGGGAGCCTGTCGCCGAGCCGGAGCTTCTCGGCCTCGAAGTCCCGGACGGCGAGCGCCTCGATCAGCAGGCGGAGCGCTCGTTCGTTCTGGTCGGTGGAGACCATCGAACGCACCAGCAGCGCGAACAGGATGAGCAGCGCGAACAGCTCGACGGCGATCAGCCGCTGCCCGCTGCCCTTCTCCCGGCTGAACGAGAACAGGTCGAACACCGGCGTGAAGATCACCGGGGCGATCGCCAAGAGGATCAGGACCACGCCCAGCAGGAACGTGATGATCAGGTTCAGCCGGCTGATCGACCGCCGCCGGTACCGGACGACGGACAGGACCAGGAGCCCGACCGCGAAGATGCCCCCGAGTATCCGGAGCGTGTACATGGCCCTAGGCGGCGGGCTCCGGCTCGAGGCCGGTCTTCCACTTGGTCTCCGGCATGATGTGGTCCGGGATCACCCGGTCCCGGTACTTCGCGATCTCGTCGAACATCGACTCCACCAGCGTGTCCGACAGCAGGTGCGGCTTGAGCCCCAGGTCGAGCAGCTTGGTGTGCTTCGCGTTGTAGTAGTGCTCCTCCTTCTCGAACCGCGGGTTCTCGACGTGGTCGATCGTGACCTCGAGCCCGTGGTGCTCGCCGGCGCGCTTGACCGTCTCGGCGAGCTCCATGATCGAGAACTGCTCGGTGAACTGGTTGAACACGCGGAACTCGCCGGCGTCGGCCGGGTTCAGCGTGGCCAGCTCGATGCATTGGATCGTGTCGACGATGTTCAGGTAGCCGCGGGTCTGGCCGCCCTTGCCGTACACGGTCAGCGGGTGGCCGATCACGGCCTGCAGGCAGAACCGGTTGAGCGCCGTGCCGAACACCTCGTCGTAGTCGAACCGCGTGAGGAGCCGGTCGTCCATCTGCGTCTCCTCGGTGTGCACCCCGTACACGACGCCCTGGTTGAGGTCGGTGGCTCGGGTGCCCCACACGCGGCACGCGAAGTGGATGTTGTGGGAGTCGTGGACCTTCGACAGGTGGTACCAGGACCCCGGGAGCTTCGGGAACGGCAGCGTGTCCTTGCGGCCGTTCACGTCGAGCTCGATGTAGCCCTCCTCGATGTCGATGTTCGGCGTGCCGTACTCGCCCATGGTCCCGAGCTTCACCAGGTGCGCGTCGGGCGCGAGCTCCGCCATGGCGAACAGGACGTTGAGGTTCCCGACGACGTTGTTGTACTGCGTGAAGACGGCGTGCTCGCGGCTCTTGTGCGAATAGGGCGCGGAGGGCATCTCGCCGTAGTGGATGATCGTGTCGGGCTTGAAGTCCTTGAACGCCTTTTCGACGACGTCGTACTCGCAGATGTTGTCCTCGGTGACGCCGACCTCGAAGCCCGAGACCTCCTTCCACGCCGCCGCCCGCTCGGGGAGCGAGGCGCCGATCGGCGTGAGGGAGTCGGTTCCCTGCTCCGTGTGGGCCCGCCGCCGGAGGTAGTTGTCGATCGCGAACACGTCGTGGCCACGCTTCGAGAAGTGCATGGCGGTGGGCCACCCCAGGTAGCCGTCCCCGCCCAGGATCAGGATGCGCATGCTGGTCGAGTTCCTTCCTCGCTGGTGATGTGGCGGCGGGGCACCGTCGCCCGCCGGGAACCGGCATAGTGTAGCGATCGAACCGGGCGCGGACCCGCAGGTCAGCGCGCCGTTCGTTGACGAGCGGGGTGCCCGCCGGTAGCCTCAGCGGGACCGGGTGCGCGGGATCTTGGTCGTGCCTGCACGGCCAGCACACCCCTGGAGAGCCCTGTGGCCGACACGCAACCGACGCGAACGACCAACTTCGAGCTTCGCGACTATTTCCGCATCGTCTGGACCCGGAAGTGGACCGCGTTCATCGTCCTCGTGCTCGTGGCCGCCGGGATCATGTTCCTGTCCTACCGACAGACCCCGATCTACCAGTCGCAGGTCAAGGTGGTCACCCCGACCGCACCGCAGACCCAGAACTCGCAGGGCGTTCCCATCGTCCAGCGCATCGACCCGGAGGTCGAGGCACAGATCGCCATCAGCGAGATCGTGTCGAAGCGCGTGCAGCAATCGCTGTCGTGGGCCCACGACGTGAACCCCGACCAGCTCGCCCGGTTCGTGACCGTGGCCCCCCTGAAGAACGCCGGGTCGATCCTGCTCTTCCAGGCGCAGCACCCGAACCCGCAGCGTGCGGCCGACCTCGCCCAGGCCTTCGCCACGGAATACCTGAACTATCGGAACGAGGCGACCGCAGCCCCGTTCACGGCAGCGATCAAGAAGTACAAGGAGCAGCTCAAGAACGATCAAGACGCCCTCGACAACTTCAACGCGCTGCACCCGTTCAAGGTGACGGAGCCCAAGGTCATCACGAGCCAGCGCAACGACCTGACGACCGCGGTGCAGCTCGACACCGGGTACATCACGCAGAACCAGCAGGCGCTCGACCAGGTGACAGCCGATGCCCAGAACCAGGTCCTGCAGCCGGCCAAGGTCGCGCACCGCCCGGTGCGGCCCGACCACCTGCGGGACGCGATCTTCGCGGTGATCATCGGGCTCGCGATCGGGATCGCGGCGGCGTTCCTGCGGGACTACGCGGACGACTCGCTGCGGGGCCCCGACGACCTCGAGCGTCAGGCCGGCGCGCCGCTCCTCGGCGTCATTCCGCACGTGTCGTCCCGGTCGACCGGGATCAAGGGCAAACGGGACGCGCAGTACCTGGTGTCGGTGGCCGACCCCAAGGCGCCCGCGACCGAGTCCTACCGGACGATGCGGACCAACCTGCTGTTCGTCGCGGTCGGCGGTCCGATCCGTCGCCTGCTGATCGGCAGCCCGGTCAAGGGCGAGGGCAAGTCGACCACCGCGGCCAACCTCGCGACCGTCATGGCGCTCGCCGGGCAGCGCGTGCTGCTGGTCGGCGCGGATCTTCGGCGGCCGTCGATCCACAAGTTCTTCGGGCTCTCGAACCGCGTGGGGCTGTCATCCGTGCTCTCCGGGCAGGCGACGCTGATGGAGGCCATCCAGGACCCCGGCGTGAAGGGCCTGCGGGTCATGGCCGGCGGCCCGGTGCCGCCGAACCCGGCCGAGCTGCTCGGGTCGGTCGCGATGAAGCAGTTCCTCGAGCAGGCCGCCGACGCCGCCGACTGGGTGATCCTCGACGGGCCGCCCGTGCTCGGTCTCGCCGACGCCTCGGTGCTGGCCACGCTCTCCGATGGCGTCCTGCTGGTGGTGAACGAGGCCACCAACCGTCGCGTCCTCGCGCATGCACGCGACCAGCTCGGGAAGGTTCGCTCGAAGGTGGTCGGCGCCGTCCTGAACAACTTCGGCCCGGCGACCTCGTACTACTACTACGCGGACTACTACGCCTACACCTCGGCCTACTACTACGAGGCCGAACCCGAGGAGAAGGGCCGCCGCCGCAGGAAGGACAAGAAGGCGGTGAAGGACGCGGCCAAGACGGACCGGAAGCGGCGCCGCAAGCCCGAGACGAACGGCCACACCTCCGAGGGGGATGTCGACCTCGAGACCGAGACCGTCGAGGTCGCGAGCGGCAATGCGTCCGGGTTCGAAGCGGTCGCGACGAAGCCGCCCGTGGTCGCGACGAGCCCGCCGGCGGTCGCGGGCGGCACCGTGGTCGTCGAGCAGGGGAACGGCTCGGGGCCCGCGCCGGAGTCCACCAACGGGTCCGGACCCGCGGCCGGGGACGAGGATTCCGAGTCGGAGCCCTCCACCACCTCCTTCAAGTGAGCTCCGGGCCTCCCGGCCCCGTGCGCGTCCGCGTCCTCTGGTTGATCAAGGGCCTCGGCCCCGGCGGCGCCGAACGCCTGCTCGTCGACGCAGCGCCGCATGTGGACCGGGATCGGTTCGACGTCCAGTGCGCCTACCTTCTGCCGTGGAAGAACCACCTCGCGGCCGACCTGGTCGCGGCCGGCGTCCCCACCCGGTGCCTCGACGTCCGCAGGCCCTGGAACCCGGCCTGGACCAGGCGGCTGCGGGACGTGCTGCGCGGGGAGCGGTTCGACGTCGTCCATGCCCACCTGCCGTCGGCCGGTGTGGGCGCCCGCCGCGCGGCGCACGGCATGAGGGTGGACCGGCCCGCCGTCGTGTACACCGAGCACAACACGTGGGACCGGTACCGGCCGGTGACGCGCCGGCTGAACGCCCGGACGTTCGCCCGCAACGACGCCGTGATCGCCGTCTCGAAGGGCGTGGCGGCCTCGATCTCGCTCCCGCCCGGGAGCGGTCCCGAGGTGACCGTCATCCCGAATGGCGTGGACGCCGCGGGCATCCGCGACCGTGCGCAGTCGCCGGCGGCCGCCCGGCGGGAGCTGGACCTGCCGGACGGCGTCCCGGTCGTGGGGACGGTGGGCGGCATCACGGCGAAGAAGGGCCACGCCGGGCTCGTGCGCGCCGCCCGGACAGTCGTGGACGCGTTCCCGGACGCGCGGTTCGTGTTCGTGGGTCTGGAGATCGACCCCGAACCGGTGCGCGCGGAGATCGACCGTCTCGGGCTCGGGTCGAACGTGTCGTTCGCGGGGTACCGCCCGGACGCGTCGCGGCTCATGCCCGCGTTCGACGTGTTCTGCCTGCCGTCGCGGTTCGAGGGCATGCCGGTGTCGCTCCTCGAGGCGATGGCGCTCGGGCTGCCGTCCGTGGCGACGGCGGTCGGCGGGGTGGCGGAGGTGGCGACGGACGGCGAGGACGCCCTGGTGGTCCCGCCCGACGATCCCGACGCGCTGGCGTCCGCACTCGCCGATCTGCTCCGCGACCCGGACCGGCGGCGGGCCCTGGGGGAGCGGGCGCGGACGACGGTCGAGGGCTACTCGATCGAGGCGATGATCCGGCGCACGGAGGCCGTGTACGAACGGGCGCTCGCCCACCGGGCCGCGGCGGGCACCCGATGAGTCCGACCGAACCCGCCGGCGACGCCGGCCCCGCCGACCCCGCGCCGATCGACGTCCGCGACCTCCGCGAGGACGACGTCGATGCGGTCGTCGACCTCCTGGGGCGGGCCCTCGGCCCCGGTCCCGGGGGGGCCGATCGCCGGGATCTGTTCGTGTGGAAGCACATGCGGAACCCGTTCGGACCGTCGGTCGCGCTGGTCGCCGAGTCGGGTGGCCGGCTGGTGGGCGTGCGGACGTTCCTGCGGTGGCGGTTCGCCGTCCCCGGCGGCCACGGCCAGGTTGCGGCCGTCCGGGCGGTGGACACCGCGACCGACCCCGAGGTCCAGCGCCGGGGAGTGTTCTCGTCGCTGACCCTGTTGGGTTTGGAGCGGTGCCGCGAGGAGGGCATCGCGTTCGTGTTCAACACCCCGAACTCCAAGAGCCTCCCCGGCTACCTGAAGATGGGCTGGCGGGAGGTGACCAGATGGCCGATGTTGTTGCGCGTCCGGCACCCCGGTCGGATGGCCGGCGCGGCGATCCGCCGGAACCTCCGCAGCGGCGACCCGGTCGATCCGCCGGCCGACGGGCTGCCGCCGGCGGCCGACGTGCTCGACCGCTCGGGGGTCCGGGAGGCCGTTGCGGCAAGCGCCCCGCCGTCAGGACTGGCCACCCCACGTTCGCTCGAGTACCTCCGGTGGCGCTACGCCGACGGGCCGCTGCCCTACCGCGCCCTGCTCGAGCCGGGGCCGGCCCCGGCGCTGTTGGTGGCCCGGATCCGGGCCCGGGGCTCGCTCACCGAGGCGGTTGTGTGCGAGGCGCTCGGCGAGCCCGCCACGCTCGCCCGCCTCCTCCGCGAGTTGCCGAGGGCGGCCGGCGCCGACCACGCGGTCGCGCACACCGGGCCCGGATCGCCCGCGTTCGGGGCGTACCGGAAGGCGGGGTACCGGCGGCTCCCGCGGGCCGGGATGACGTTCGTCGTCCGGCGGGTCGACGACGTGCCGCTGCCGGAGGGCGCTCCGGACCCGCTGGCAGCCGGATCGTGGTCGCTCTCCCTCGGCGACCTCGAGCTCTTCTGAGGGCTCAGCCGAGGGCGCTTGCGGGGGTACGGCTTCCCGGCCCTCGCGCCGATCGGCCGGTAGCATGAGCCCGTGTCCATGCAGTTGAGCCTGACCAG
>DATLUW010000063.1:0-7346 GCA_035577825.1 Actinomycetota bacterium
CCGACCTCACGCTGCACCGGACCAACCCGTCGCTGCTCACCGACCTCATCCGGGCGTTCGTCCCGGAGGGGGTGAACGTCGTGCTGCTCCACTGCTACCCGTTCCACCGGGTGGCCGGGTATCTGGCGTCGATGTTCGCGAACGTGTGCTTCGACGTGGGGTCGGCGCTGCACTTCCACGGGCCGTCGTCGGCGACGCTGCTGGCCGAGGCGATGGAGGTCGCGCCGTTCTCCAAGCTGATCTATTCGAGCGACGCGTTCGGGGTGGCCGAGGGGTACCACCTCGGGTCGCTGCTGCACCGGCGCGCGATGCGGCAGGTGCTCGACCGGTGGATCGCCGACGAGCACTGCGACGCGGCGATGGCCGAACGGATCACCGAGGCCGTGGCTCGGGGGAACGCGCGTCGGATCTACCCGCTGCCGGCCTCGTGACCCCCGAGGAATTGCCGGGCCCGTCGCTCGCCGAACGCGACGCGCAGGCGATCGCCGACATCGAACGGCTGCGGTTCTTCCCGCTCGCCGTCACCGGTGGCGAGGGGTCGTGGCTGATCGCGGAGGATGGCCGGCGGCTGCTCGACCTTTCGGCGTCGTGGGGCGCGGCCGGGCTCGGCTACGGCCACCCGGCGGTCGCGTCGGCCGTCGCGGAGGCGTCCGCGAACATGGCCTCGGCCGGGATCATCTCCGCGATCAACGAACCGGCGGTCGCGCTGGCCGAGGACCTGCTGGGGACCATCCCGGGCTCGACAGAGCGCCGCGTGTGGTTCGGGCACTCCGGTTCCGACGCGAACGAGGCCGCCGTCCGGGCGATCGAGAAGGCGACGGGGCGCTCGCGGTTCGTGTCGTTCGTCGGCGCGTACCACGGCGGGACCGTCGGCTCGATGGCCGTGTCGGGGCACCCTGCGCTGGCCGCCGCGGACGGATCGCGGCTGGCGCTGCTCCCCTACCCGGACCCGTACCGGCCGCCGGTCGACGATCCCGGCCCGGGCGTCCTCGCGGAGCTCGACCGCGTGCTGGCCGGGGAGGTCGACCCGGGCGACGTCGCGGCGCTGTTCGTGGAACCGATCCAGGCCGACGGCGGCATGATCGTTCCACCCAACGGGTTCCTGCGGGGCCTTCAGGAACGCTGCCGCCGGCACGGCATCCTGCTCGTCTGCGACGAGGTCAAGGTCGGGATGGGCCGAACCGGCTGGCTGCACGCGTTCGAAGCGGAGGGCATCGAACCGGACGTGATCACGTTCGGCAAGGGGCTCGGCGGTGGGCTGCCGCTCTCGGCGGTCGTGGGCCCGGCCGAGGTGATGGACGTCGCACCGGCGTTCGCCATCCTCACGACCGCCGGGAACCCGGTCTCGGCGAGCGCCGGACGGGCGGTGCTCCGGACGCTCCGTGACGACGATCTCCCGGCGCGCGCGGCCTCGACCGGCGAGGCGCTGGCCCACGGACTCCGCGAGCTCGCCGATCGGCACCCCCTGATCGGTGATGTTCGAGGCCGTGGACTCGCCATCGGCGTCGACCTCGTCACCGACCACACCACCCGGGAACCGGCTACGAAGGAGGCCGCGAAGGTCGTGTTCCGCGCGTTCGAGCTCGGCGTGGTGCTGTTCTACGTCGGGCTCAACTCGAACGTCCTCGAGCTCACCCCGCCGCTCACCCTCCAGCCCGACGAGGTCGACCTCGCGCTCAGCGTGCTCGAGCGCGCGATCGGCGACGTCGAGGCCGGCCGGGTGCCCGACGAGGCGGTCGCGCCCTACGCGGGCTGGTAACCGGGCGCGTTGCGTCCAACGTCCGCTTGCGGGTTTCGGTCGGGCGTCGATAGCCTTTTCCGCAACACCTCCGCACATCACGGACAGAGGGGGAGGCGATGAGGGCAACTCGCCACATCTCGGCGTCGTTCCGCCGGCGGTCGATCGCGTTGGGCACGACGGCGAAACGGCGGCGCCGGGTCCGCCGGCCTCAGTCCGGACCCGCGACGGCCGCGCGGATCTGCTCCGCGTGGTCGTGCGCGTGGGAGGCGTAGATCTCGAGCCAGCGGTCGACCGAGTAGCCCGGCCCGCTCTCGGTGTGCGTTCCCGACCGCGACCAGTCGTCGTCGGCGAGCCCGTCGAGGATCTCGGCCGTGGTCTCCCGGGCGCCGCGGAGCGCGGCGAGCGACGGTTCGATCGCGCGGTTGCCGTAATGGAACCGCCGCGCGTAGTCCTCCTCGTCGTAGCCCTGGATGACCGGGTCGTCCTCGGAGAGCAGCCTCCGCACCCGGATCGCCGAGCTCATCTCGCTGTCGGCCATGTGGATCACGACCTCGCGAGCGCTCCATCCGCCCCCGGCCGGCTGCCGGTCGAGTTCCTCATCGGAGAGCCCCCGAACGGCTCCCTCGATCACGTCCGGCCCCTCGCGGTACAGCGCGAGCAGCTCCTGCCTCCTGTCGGCGTCCATGAATTCCCTCCAAGGTCTAGAAGATCTCGACGTACTCCTGCCGCTCCCAGTCGGTGACCCAGTCATCGAACCGCGACAGCTCGTGCGCCCGCATCATGGTGTAGGCGGTCAGGAAGTCCTTCCCGAAGAACGCCTCGGTGTCCGGCTCGGCCTGCAGCGCGTCCAGCGCCTGCCGGAGCGACGACGGCAGCGACTCGAGCGTCGGATCCTCCTCGGACGGCGCATCGCCGGACGGTGGCTGCGGCTGCAGTCCCTGTTCGATGCCCGCGAGACCCGCGGACAGCAGCGCGGCGCCCACGAGGTACGGGTTCGACAGCGCACTGGGGCCGCGGTTCTCGATGTGCGTCGACTCCGGCGTGCCCCGCTTCACGCGCAGCAACGCCGAGCGGTCCTCGAACCCCCACGAGACGTTCGTCGGGCTGAACGTGTGCTTGCGGCGGCGCCGATGGCAGTTCACGGTCGGCGCAGTCAGGGCGTCGACCGCCGCGGCGTACTTCAGCTGCCCGGCGAGGAACGCCCGGCAGACGTCGGTGATGCCGTCCGGGGCCCCCGATTCCCCGAACACGTTCTCGCCGGAGGCCGCCTCCAGCAGCGAGATGTGCGTGTGGCAGCCGCTCCCGGACTGCCCGGAGAACGGCTTCGACATGAACGTCGCCGTGTACCCGTCCTGCCGCGCGATCTCCTTCACGCCGTTCTTGAACGTGAACGCGTTGTCCGGACCCGCGAGCCCGCGGCCGGGCGCGAAGTTGATCTCCCACTGCCCGCCGGCGTACTCGCAGTTCGAGGTGATGATGTCGACGCCGGCACGCGGCATGAGCTCGAGGATCCGCCCGATCGTCGGCACCCAAGAGTTCCGGACGGTGTTGAAGATGTGGTACCCGTCGAACAGCGGATGCCCGTCGGCGTCGAGCAGGTAGAACTCGTACTCGAACCCGATCACCGGTTCGAATCCCATCGACCGGCAGCGCTCGAGCACCCGGCGGAACACCGCCCGCGGCGTCGCCTCCAGCGTGGAGCCGTCGTACCACTGCGCGTCGCAGATCAGCCGGGCGGTGCGGTCGGCCCACGGGATCACGGTCGCGGTGTCCGGATCGGGGAACAGCAGCTGGTCGCCGTACTTGCGTTCCTCGTGGTACAGCGTCCCGCCGACCACGTCCGAGCGCGAGTCGAGCACGCTCGTGCCGCCGTACATGTTGAGGCCGCGCTCGGCGTAGGAGCCGGCGTGGCGGAGCGGGATCGTCTTCGAGCGCGACGTGCCGTGCATGTCCGGCAGCTCGAACCGGACGAACTCGATGCCGTCCGCCTCCCAGCCCTCGAGGACCTCGTCGACCGTCGCCACCGCCTGCCACCTCCCGCCGTCGAACGTCCGAGTCCCGGCGCGGGCCCGGGCGAGCCCGCAGGATATCCCGACGACGCGGCCCACCGGGAACCGGCGGAGTTCATCGCGGTGGCGGTTGCGCGGTACGCTCCGCGGCGTTGCGACGACCGGCCGCTCCGGGGATCGCGCCCGCGCGCTCGGGCGGCCGTGTCTCGAGGAAGGACCGCTGGTGGCGCAGACGCTGATCGAGAGCGACCGCACGCACGTGCTGCCGCTCGAGCTCGACAAGCGGTACCCCGTGATCGTCCGCGGCGAGGGCGCGTGGGTCGAGGACGCCGCCGGGAACCGCTACCTCGACGCGATGAGCGGCGGGTCGATGGCCGCGACGCTCGGGCACGGCCGCGCAGACCTCGTCGCGGCGGCCCGCAAGCAGGCCGAGACGCTGTCGTTCGTCCACAACGAACGCCTGACGAACCCCGCCCAGGAGCAGCTCGCGCGCGAGCTGGTGGAGGTGGCGCCGGAGGGGATGACGCGGGTTCGGTTCGTCACGAGCGGGTCCGACGCGAACGAGATGGCGATCCAGATCGCCCGGCAGTACCACCTCGACCGCGGCGAGCCGGACCGGTGGCAGATCGTGTCGCCGGCGCAGGCGTACCACGGCCCGACGATGCAGACGCTCGGGCTCACCGGCCGGCCGGGGCTGCAGGGACCATTCGGGCCCTACATCCGGCAGCACCTGCACATCCCGCCGTCGACGTGGCGGTTCGACCCGACCGGGCAGGCGGCGCTGGACGCCCTCGACGAGCACCTGAGGTCGACCCCGATCTCCGCCTACTTCTGCGAGCCGATCAGCGCCGCCGCGCTGCCAGGCTACACGCCGCCAAAGCGGTTCTGGGAGGGACTGGCCGAACGGCGCGAGCGGCACGGCTTCCTGGTGATCTTCGACGAGGTGGTGACCGGCGTCGGGCGCGTCGGCGAGTGGTTCGCGGGAGGGCAGACGGCCTGCCCGCCGGACATGATCGCGACGGCCAAGGGCCTCGGAGCCGGGTACGCGGCGATCGGGGCGGTGCTGGTCCGCGATCGCGTCTACGACGCGCTGGCGGCGGGTTCGCGGAGGTTCACGCTCGGGCACACGTGGGACGGCGCGCCGCTGCCGTGCGCGATCGGCCTGGCCGTCCTGCATGCGCTCCGGACCGAGGGCTGGATCGACCACGTGCGCGAACGCGGCCGCCGGCTGCGGGACGAGCTCGAGGCCGCCCTCGACGGCGTGCCGATGGTACGCGAGGTGCGGGGGCACGGCTACCTGCTGGGGGTGTCGTTCGTGGATCCGCGGAACGGAACCACGTTGCTGCCGTGGCAGCTCCGCGTGGGGGCGAAGGTCGACGACGCCTGCTTCCGGCGCAACCTGATCACGCTGTCGACGCAGCCGACGCGGGACGGGTTCGCCGGCGACCAGACGCTGTTCGCGCCGCCGTTCCCGACGCCGGACGACGACCTGGCGGAGATGGTGGAGCGGTTCGCCGCGGCGGTCCGCGAGGTGGACGCGGCGATCGAGCCGCTCCTCGCCGAGCACCCGGATGCCGAACGATGACCAGGCGGGCCTTGATCCTCCAGCACGAGGACCCGACGCCGCCGGGGCACGTCACCGAGTGGCTCGACGGGCATCGGTTCGCGTGGGACGTGTACCGGATCGACCTCGAGGAGCGGGAGATCGAACCTGCCGACTACGACCTCATCGTGTCGCTCGGCAGCGAGTTCGCGGCGTACGACGACTCGCACGAGTTCGTGCGAAGGGAACACGCGTTGATGGAGCGCGCGGTCGCCGACGAGGTACCGATCCTCGGGCTGTGCTTCGGCGGGCAGATGCTGGCGCGGGTGCTCGGCGGCGAGGTCTACCGGGGCGACGAGTGCGAGATCGGCTGGCTGCCGGTGCGGACGAAGGACGCGTCGCTGGTGCCGGAGGGGCCGTGGTTCCAGTGGCACTTCGACGTGATCACGCCGCCGCCGGACGTGGACGTGATCGCGGAGACCGATCTGGGGGCGCAGGCGTTCGTCTCGGGGAAGAGCCTCGGGCTGCAGTTCCACCCCGAGGTGACGCCGGAGATCATGGACGAGTGGGTCCGGACCTACCGGCACGAGCTCGACCAGGAGGGCGTCGACCCGGAGGGGATCCTCGACGAGACGAACGCGAAGGCCGAGGAGCACAAGCGCACGTCGTGGCAGCTGCTCGACGAGTACCTCGAGCGCGTCGCCGGGTTCAGTGGTGAGGCGTCCTGATGGGCGGCGTTCGCGTGGAGGACACCGCGCTGCTCCCCCGGTATTTCGACCTCGAATACCCGAACGTCGTCCGCGGCGAGGGCGTGTGGCTGGAGACCGACGACGGGCGGCGGGTGATCGACGCGTCGAGCGGCGGCGCGATGGTGACGTGCCTCGGCCACTCGGTGCGTTCACTGGCAGCCGCGGCCGCCACCCAAGCCGAACAGATCGCGTACTTCTACAACCACCACTTCACGAGCGAAGCGCAGGAACGGCTGGCCGACCGCGTGCTCGAGGTGGTCGCGCCGGAGATGGCGCGGGTGCGGTTCGTCAGCGGCGGGTCGGAGGCGGTCGAAACCGCCCTGCAGCTCGCGCGGCTGTACCACGTCGATCGCGGCGACCCCGAACGGTGGCGGGTGATCTCGCCGGCCCAGTCGTACCACGGCTCGACGATGGGAACGCTGGCGCTCTCGGGCCGCCCGCACCTGCGCGAGCCCTACGGCCCGTACCTCGCCGAGCACCTTCACATCCCACCTTCCACGTGGCGTTCCGACCCGAGCGGCCGGGCCGCCCTGGATGCGCTCGACCGGCATCTGGACGAGCACGGCGCGGAGGTGGCGGCGTTCCTGTGCGAGCCGATCAGCGCGGCGGCGCTGCCCGCGTACTCACCCCCGGACGCGTTCTGGGAGGGACTCGTGCGGCGGCGTGAGGAGCACGGGTTCCTCGTGATCTACGACGAGGTGGTCACCGGCGTCGGCCGAACCGGGACGTGGCTCGCTGCCCACCAGGTCCCGCTGGAACCGGACATCGTGGCCGTGGGGAAGGGCCTCGGTGCGGGCCACGCGCCGCTCGCCGCGGTGCTCTGCCGGCAGCACGTCTACGACGCGATCGACGCGGGGTCGCGGGAGTTCGACCTCGGGCACACGTGGGACGGCGCGCCCCTGCCCTGCGCGGTCGGGAACGCGGTGCTGGACCTCATGGTCGAACGCGGGCTCGTCGACCGCGTCCGCGAACGCGGGCCGTCGCTGCTGGACGAGCTCGCCGCGGCCGTCGGGTCGCTGCCGATGGTGCGCGAGGTGCGCGGGCGGGGGTTCCTGCTCGGTGTCGAGCTGGTCGACCCGCGGGACGGCGAGTCGTTCCTGCCGGTGGAGATGGACGTCGCCGGGATGGTCGACGACACCGCATTCGAACACGGCGTGCTGGTGACCTCGACGCATCCGCAGGCGGACGGGTTCGCGGGCGATCAGGTGCTGCTGGCGCCTGCGTTCACCTCGACGGACATCGAGCTCACCGAGATGATCGCGCGCGTCGCCGGCGCGCTGGCGGACGTGCAGGCCCGCGTCGAG
>DATLUW010000064.1:0-3781 GCA_035577825.1 Actinomycetota bacterium
TGTCGTCGGAGTTCGAGCCCGTCATCGGCCTCGAGGTTCACGCGCAGCTGCTGACGAAGACCAAGTTGTTCTGCCCGTGCTCGACGTCGTTCGGCGCGCGTCCGAACACCAACGTGTGCCCGGTCTGCCTCGGCCAGCCCGGCACGCTCCCGGTTCCGAACGAGAAGGCGATCGAGTACATCATCAGGATCGGCCTTGCGCTCGGCTCGGAGATCGCGCCGCACTCGCTGTTCCACCGGAAGAACTACTTCTATCCGGACATGCCGAAGAACTTCCAGATCTCGCAGTACGACCTGCCGATCTGCGTGGGCGGCCACCTCGACATCGAGCTGCCGGACGGTTCCGGCCGGAGCATCGGGATCACCCGGGTGCACATGGAGGAGGACACCGGCAAGACGACGCACGTCGGCGCGTCCGGCCGCATCGCCGGCGCCGACTACTCGCTGGTCGACTACAACCGGGCCGGGGTCCCGCTGGTGGAGGTCGTCAGCGAACCCGACATGCGCAACGCCGACGAGGCCCGCGCGTACCTCACCGAGCTGCGCGCCACGCTCGAGGCGCTGGGCGTGAGCGACGTCCGCATGGAGGAGGGTTCGCTCCGGTGCGACGCGAACGTCAGCGTCCGCCCGGTGGGCTCGGACGAGCTCGGCGTGAAGGTCGAGATCAAGAACCTCAACTCGATCCGTTCGCTCGAGCGCGCCGTTCGCTTCGAGTCCGCCCGGCAGATCGGCGTGCTGGAGGACGGCGGCTCGCTCGTGCAGGAGACGCGGCACTGGGACGAGGACGGCGGCGCCACGCATCCGTTGCGCAGCAAGGAGTTCGCGTTCGACTACCGGTACTTCCCGGAGCCCGACCTGCCGCCGCTCGAGCCCAGCGCGGAATGGATCGAGGAGATCCGCTCGTCGCTCCCCGAGCTCCCGGCGGCCAAGCGGCAGCGGTTCGAGACCGAGTACGCGATCCCGGAGGCGCGGGCGAGGCTGCTGGTCGCGTCCGCGGCGACGGCGGAGTTCTTCGAGGAAGCGGTGCGGCTCGGCACGCCCGCCGTGCAGGCCGCGAACTGGATCACGCAGGACGCCGCCGCCGTGGTGAACGAGACCGGCACGGAGCTCGAGCGATCGAAGCTCACCCCGCAGCACCTCGCCGAGCTGGCGAAGCTGCTGGCCGACGGCGTCGTGTCGTCCACCGGCGCGAAGACGGCGATCGCGGCGGCGTTCGCCAGCGGTGACCCGATCGACGCCGTCGTCGAGGCCCACGGCCTGCGACAGGTGAGCGACGAGGGCGCGCTCGGGGCGGTCGTCGACGAGGTCATCGCAGAGAACCCCGGCCCGGTCGAGCAGTTCCGCGGCGGCAAGGAGGGCGTGATCGGGTTCCTCGTGGGCGCCGTGATGAAGAAGACGCGCGGCTCGGCAAACCCCCAGCTCGTGCAGCAGCTGCTGCGCGATCGGCTGTCCGGAACCCCGTAGCGGAGCCGGGCGGTGCGCCGCTCCTCCGATCGTCCGCCGCCGAAGTCCACCGCCGGGGGATCGTCACGGACCGGCTCCTCGTCGAAGCGCTCGCCCGGCCTTGCGCACCGCGCGCTCGACAAGGCCGCGGAGGGCGTGCTGTGGCTGATCCACATGGCCGAGCGGGCCACCCGACCGATCCAGCGGATGTGGGCGAGCGACCACCCGCTCGACCGGTACACGCTGGTCCACATGGCGAGCGTCGCCGGCGACGCCCTGGTGGCGATCGCGCTCGCGGATTCGGTGTTCTTCTCGATCCCGGTCGGGCAGGCCAAGGTCAAGGTGGCCCTGTACCTCGCCCTGACGATGGCGCCGCTCGCGCTCGCCGCACCCCTGATGGTGCCGCTGCTCGACCGAGGGGGGTTCCGCCGGGCCATCACGTTCGGCGCCGGCGTGGGCCGGGCCGTCGTCGCCCTGATCGCGGCGCCGAACTTCGACACCGTGCTGCTGTTCCCCACGGCGTTCATCCTGCTGGCGCTGTCGCGGGTCCACGCGATCACGAAGAACGGCCTCACCACGGCGTACGCGGAGCACGGCGAGGCCCTCGTCCAGGCGAACGCCCGGATGAACCGGGTCGCGATCATCTCGGGCGGGGTCGCCGCCGTTCCCGGGGTGATCGCCGCCAAGCTGGGCGGCGCGCCGGCGGTGCTGGTCCTCGCGGCCGTCGCCTACGTCGGGACCGCCCTGCTGGTGCTCCGGCTCCCGCGGTTGAAGGACGAGACGCCGCCGGCCGTGATCGCCGAGGCGGGGGACGACTCGGTCGGCAAGCGCGGGAACATCCCTGCGCTCGCCCTGCCGGCGCTCGCGACGGCGGGGCTCCGCGCGGCGAACGGGTTCCTCGTGTTCCTCGTGGCGTTCGCGCTGCGGTCGAAGGCGCTGGACAACGGGCATCCGGCGTCGAAGGCGACGTTCGGGCTGGTCCTCGCGGCGGGGTTCGCGGGGACGTTCGTCGGCGACCTCGTCGCGCCGCGGCTGTCGAAGCTGAAACGCGACGGCGCGGTGGTGCTGGCCTCGCTCTTCGTGGCGGGGGCGGCGGCGCTGCTGGCGTTCGTCGAGTACTCGGCGCTCCTGCTCGCGGTGTTCGGCCTCTTGGCGGGGATGTCGACCGAGTTCGGGCGGCTCGCGTTCCAGAGCCTGATGCAACAGCACGCGCCGGCCGACGCGCAGGGGCGGGTGTTCGTCCGCTACGAGGTGGTGTTCCAGCTGGCGTGGGTGTTCGGGGCGTTCTTCCCGGCGGTGCTGGCGATCGGGTTCCGGTCGGGGACGTTCATCCTCGCGGCCTTCTACCTGGCGCTCGGGGCGGCGTTCGTCGTGTGGGCGCGTCTGCCGTCGCACCGCGCGCAGGCGTCGGACGACCTCGAGGCGATCCAGTAGCGGTCGTCAGCCCAGCGAGAGCTGTTCCGGCCCGGGGTAGGTGACCCGGCCGTCCCGGACGATCGCCGTGGGGTTCAGCTCGTGCGGGTCGGCCTTCTTCGTCGACGTGATGTGGAACACCCGGTGGCCGCGCGCCACCAGCGCGTCGGCGATGAGCGACCGGTGGCAGCGCCAGGGCAGGGCCTCCGCGCACATGCACGCGGTTCGCCGCGCCGCCGCGAGCACGAGGAACGCGTCGAGGGCCCCTTCGAACTCCCCGGTCTGCAGGTGATCGGCATAGCCGCGGAAGCTCTCGTTTCGCCATCCTGCGTTCGGGGAGTCGGGACGGGGTTTGCGGAGCCCGCCGAGCCCGGGCTCGTGCCGGTGGCCGATTCCGCGCGAGGCGAGCGCGCCGGGCAGCGTGTCGACGTTGAACTGCGGGTTGTGGCGCGACCTCGGCACCGTCCGGACGTCGACGAGCACGAGGATCCCGTGGGCGTCGAGCAGGCCGAGGAATTCCTCGAGCGACCGGTTCGAGTGGCCGACGGTCCAGAGGTCCGTCATGGGGCGCCAGCGTAGCCGCGGTCGGGCGGGCGACTACGGCGACGCGGCGGGGGAAACGTCGATCGGCGGGGAGAACGGGTTCTTCGACGGGGGCGTTGGCGTATGGGTCGGCCGGCCGCCGTGCTGCGAAGCCGTCGGGGTCGGCGAGGGCGACGGGCTCGGCGCCGAGGGGGATGGCGACGGCGTGCCGCCGCCGCCCGAACAACCGGCCGCGAGCACCGCCGCGACCGCCAGAGGGACCATCATCCGTCCGCGCACGGAACCAGCATCGGCCGTGCGGAGGTTCGGCCTGAACCGCCGCCCCGTAGGATCGGTGGTCGCAGGCACGACGAACGGGAGGGAGCGGGTTGGTGACACGGACC
>DATLUW010000065.1:0-6320 GCA_035577825.1 Actinomycetota bacterium
TCCTCGTCGTCGTGGCGTACGGGGAGATCCTGCACGGTATCGGGCAGGATCTCCCCGTACGCCACGACGACGAGGACGTCGAGGCCCGCCCCGACGTCCTCGTCGTCGTGGCGTACGGGGAGATCCTGCCCGATACCGTGCTCGAGGTGCCGGCGGTGGCTCCGGTGAACCTGCACTTCTCGCTGCTGCCGGAGCTGCGGGGCGCCTCGCCCGTGCGGTACGCGCTGCTGCTCGGCCTCCGCACGACCGGCGTCACGACGATGGTGATGGACGCTGGGCTCGACACCGGCCCGGTGCTCGCCCAGGTGCCCGAGGAGGTCCGGCCGGGCGACGATGCCGGCTCGCTCGGGGCGCGTCTGGCGGCCATCGGGGGCGAGTTGCTCGTCGTGACGCTCGACGGCCTCGCGGCCGGGACCCTGCAGGCCAGGCCGCAGGACGGGGAGCCGACGTTCGCTCCGAAGCTCGGCCACGATGACCGGACGCTGCGGTGGACCGACGACGCCGACGCGATCGTCCGGCGGGTCCGGGCGTGGGCGCCGGACCCCGGCGCGACCACCAACTTCCGGGGGAAGCCGCTGAAGGTGCTGGGGGCCTCGGCCGTGGAAGGCTCCCGGGGCGAACCGGGCACGGTCGCCGCCGTCGACCGTGCCGGCGTCGTCGTGCACGCCGCCCGGGGAGGGGTTCGGCTCGACGAGGTCGCGCCCGCCGGGCGGCGCCGGATGTCGGGCGGCGACTTCGCCCGCGGGTCCCGGCCGGAGCCCGGCGAACGGCTCGGCGGGGAACCGGGATGAGCGATGCCCGCGGCCGGGAGCAACGGCCCGCGAACCGTCGTGGCCGGCCCGGCGGCGGCACCCCCCGCGGACGGAAGCCGGCTCCGAAGCCACGCGCCCGGCCGGCGCCCACGGATTCTCGCGCGGTCGCGTTCGGCGTGATCCGGCGCGTCACCGAGGAGGGGGCGTTCTCCACGCTCGCGATGGCGTCGGCCCTCGACCGTTCGCACCTCGAGGGCCGGGACCGGGCGCTCGCGACCGAGCTCGGCTACGGGACGCTCCGGCGGCTGCGTTCGCTCGACTGGGCGCTCGGGCCCCGCGTGAACCGGCCCCTGGAGCGGGTCACGCCGCGGGCGCTGGCCCTGCTGCGCCTGGGCGCCTACCAGGTCCTGTTCACCCGCATCCCCCCGCACGCCGCCGTGGGGGAGACCGTCGCGATGGCCCGCGAGGGCGAACGCGGCTTCGTCAACGCCGTCCTCCGCTCGCTCGCCGCGACCCCGCCCCGGTGGCCGGCCGGCGGCGCCCCGGACGCCGTCGCCATCCGCACGGGCATCGCCCCCTGGGCGGTCGCCGAGCTCGAACGCGTCCTCCCCGAAGACCAGCTCGCCCCGGCGGCGGAGGCGCTCGCCGCCCACGCGCCCCTGTCCATCCGAACGAACACCTGCCGCGTCGAGTCCGAACGGCTCCTCGCCGCCGTGCGGGAGGCCGGCCACCGGGCCCGGCACGGTGCGATCCACTCCGACACCCTGCTGGTCGACGAGGCCTCGCCGTCGCGGCTCCCCGGATTCCGGGATGGCTGGTTCGCGATCCAGGACGAATCGTCCGCCTTCGTGGTCCAGGCGCTCGATCCGCGGCCGGGCGACCGCGTGCTGGACGCCTGCGCGGGCCCGGGCGGCAAAGCCACGCACGCCGCGTGCCTGGTCGGCGACGACGGCCTGCTGGTGGCGGCCGACGCCTCGCCCGCCCGGGCCGGACTGGTCGCGCAGCTCGCCGGGAAGCTCGGCGTTCCCGTGAGGGTGGTGACCCAGGACGCGCGCCGCCCGGCCGTCAATGCCCCGTTCGACCGGATCCTGGTCGACGCGCCGTGCTCGGGGATCGGCGCCGCCCGGCGCCGCCCGGAGCTGCTGTGGCGCCCCGCCCGGGACGACCTCTCGCGCCTCGCCCGGCTGCAGGTGGCCATCGCGTCGTCGGCGGCTGCACTGCTGAAGCCGGGCGGGCGGCTGGTGTACTCCGTGTGCACCTTCCCCCGAGCGGAGACCGACGCCGCGTGCCGGGCGATCCTCCGCCACCGCCCCGAGCTTCGCCCCGCCGAGATCGAGGGCCCGGACGGTCCCGCCGAGCGGGTTCGTCTCTGGCCGCACCTCCACGGGACCGATGCGATGTTCGTGGCGGCGTTCACGAGCGCCGGCTGAGCCGAATCGACCGGTCGCGGCATAGAATCGCCACGCCGGGACCGTGCCCAGCGGCTCAAGCGGCCCCCTCAACGTGCCGACTCCACTCGTGTCGGATACGCGACGCCGGCCCGACCTCTGACGGGCGTCGAGGAGGATCAGAACGTGACGGAAACCATCCTCGTGGTGGACGACGACCCGGACATCGCCCGGTTCGTCGAGGTCAACCTGCGCTCGGTCGGGTATGACGTCTCCGTCGCCGGCGACGGCGAAGAGGCGCTGCTCAAGGCCGAGGAGCTCCACCCGGACCTCGTGCTGCTCGACGTCATGATGCCCCGCGTCGACGGGTTCGAGGTCGCCCAGCGCCTGCGGCGGAACCCCCGCACCGCCAACACGAACATCATCATGCTCACCGCCAAGGCCCTGTCCTCCGACAAGGTCCTGGGCCTCACGTCCGGCGCCGACGACTACATCATCAAGCCGTTCGACCCGATCGAGCTCCTGGCGCGGGTGAAGACCACGCTCCGCCGAGCGAAGGACATGAAGGCCCTCAGCCCGCTCACCGGCCTCCCCGGGAACATCCGCATCCAGGAGGAGATCCAGCGCAAGGTCGACGACGAGATCCCGTTCGCGGTCCTGTATTGCGACCTCGACAACTTCAAGGCCTACAACGACCACTACGGGTTCGCCCGGGGCGACCGCGTCATCGTGGCGGCCTCGCGCATCCTCCAGGAGGTCGTCGAGGACATGGCGAAGGCCGATGGCTTCGTCGGGCACGTCGGCGGCGACGACTTCGTGGTCGTGGTGCCGCCGGACGTCGCCGAACAGGCCGCCGCGGCGATGTGCCAGCGGTTCGACCGCGAGGTGCGCCACTTCTACGACCGCGAGGACCTCGAGCGCGGCTGGGTCGAGGTCGAGGACCGGCAGGGTCAGCTCCAGCGGTTCGGCCTGATCGCCATCTCCGTCGGCGTGGCGTCCACGGCCCGGCGGAAGTTCTCCCACTACGGGGAGGCCGTCGACGTCGCCACCGAGATGAAGCAGTACGCGAAGCGCCAGCCGGGGTCATCCTTCGCGGTCGACCGCCGCACGATGTAGCGATCGTTCCGCGAACTCCCTCCGCCCCGGGTGAGGAACCGCCCTCCGCAACGTTCGAAGCGCGCGAACTCGCCGGTCACGACCTCCGTGAACCCGCCTATACTCGCTGACGGAAGCTCGTTCTCGGGGCGGGGTGCAACTCCCCACCGGCGGTGAGAGTCCGCGACCCCCCGGCAGCCGGTCGGGGGTGGATCCGGTGCAACTCCGGGACCGACCGTGACAGTCGGGATGGAAGAGGACGGGCCGCTGTTCGGCCGTGCGCCCGCGCGGCCTGCGCGGTCGTGGTCCACGCCCCCCGGGAGTTCGGTGGCGATGGACGACGAACAGGCGATGCGACAGGCCCTCGCGCTCGCGGAGCGCGCCCGTGGCCTGGTGTCCCCGAACCCCCTGGTCGGCGCCATGGTCGTTCAGGGCGGCGAGGTCGTCGGCGAGGGGTGGCACCGTGGCCCCGGCACCCCGCACGCGGAGGCCGCCGCCCTCCAGGCCGCCGGCGAGCGCGCCCGAGGCGCGACGCTGTACGTCACGCTCGAGCCCTGCGACCACTTCGGCCGCACCGGCCCGTGCACCCAGGAAATCGTCGCCGCCGGGGTCGCCGAGGTCGTCTCGGCCATGCGCGACCCAAACCCGATCGTCGACGGCCGGGGGTACGCGCGGCTGCGGGACGCGGGCGTCCGGGTGCGCGAGGGCGTGCTGGAGGGCGAGGCCGCCCGCCAGAACGCCCCGTTCGTCCACCACGTCACCACCCAGCTGCCGCTCGTCACCCTGAAGGTCGCCGCCACGCTGGACGGCAAGGTGGCGGCGCGGGACGGTTCGTCGCGGTGGATCACCGGCGAGGCGTCGCGGGCGGAGGCCCACCGCATGCGCGCGGCGTCCGACGCCGTCGTGGTCGGCGCGGGCACGGCGCTGGCCGACGACCCCGCCCTCACGGTCCGCGACATCCCCTACGAGGGCCGCCCCGTGCTCCGCGTGCTGGTGGACGCCGCCGGCCGGGTGCCGTCCTCGGGGCGGCTGTTCTCGGACGAGGCGCCGACGCTCGTGGCCACGACCGAGGGCTGCGACCCGGCCGCCGCCGACGCCTGGCGCGCGGCGGGCGCCGAGGTGGTCGTCCTGTCGCCCGGCGATGGAGGCGGTGTCGCGCTGGGGGACCTGTTCGCGTTCCTCGGGAAGCGCGACGCGCAGTCGGTGCTGCTCGAGGGCGGCCCGACGCTCGCGGCGAGCGCGGTGCGGGACGGGCTGGTCGACCGTGTCACCCTGTTCCTGGCGCCGAAGCTGCTCGGCGGCGTGGACGCCCCGGGCATCCTGGGCGGCGAGGGGCTCGCGCCGGTCGATCGTGCGGTTCGCTTGGAGATCGCGTTCGTGGAACGGATCGGCGACGACCTGAAGGTGGAGGCGGATGTTCACCGGGATCGTTGAGGAGCTCGGCCGCGTCGCGGAGCTCGAGGGCCCCCGCCTGACCGTGGCGAGCGAGCTGGCCGTCCTGGACTCGCCCGTCGGCGCGTCGGTGGCCGTGAACGGCGTGTGCCTGACCGTCGTGGAGAACACCGAGAGCGCGCTCGCGTTCGAGATCAGCGAGGAGACGTTCGATCGGACCACGCTCGGCGGGCTCCGGCCCGGCGACCCCGTGAACCTCGAGCGGCCGGTCACGCTCACCGCCCGGATGGGCGGCCACATGGTGCAGGGCCACGTCGACGGCGTCGCGGCCGTGACCGAGGTGACGCCGCAGGAGGGCGGCACCACCGTGCGCATCGCCATCCCGGAGGGGCTCGAGCAGTACGTCGTGGAGAAGGGTTCGATCACGGTGGACGGCGTGAGCCTCACGATCACCGGCATCGACGACGAGAGCTTCGGCGTCGCCCTCGTCCCGCACACGCTGGAGGTCACCACGCTGGGGACCGTCCGGCCGGGCGACGCCGTGAACATCGAGGTGGACGTGCTGGCGAAGTACGTGGAACGCATCCTCGACATCGCGCAGCAGCAGCAACTGCAGCAGCACCTCCAGCAACAGGCGCAGCAGATGGGTGAGCAGCAGCAGGAACCGGGAGCATGAGCCGAGGAGAGCCGAGACGATGACCGAGGACGTGGACCAGGGCGTGTTCGACCCGATCGAGGACGCGATCGAGGAGATCAAGCGGGGCCGGATGGTGATCGTCGTGGACGACGCCGACCGGGAGAACGAGGGTGACCTGATCCTGGCCGCGGCCACGGTCACGCCGGAGGCGATCGCGTTCATGGTGCGCCACACGAGCGGGGTGATCTGCATGCCGGTCGTGGGCGACCGTCTCGACGCCCTGCGGATCCCCCTCATGGTGAGCGACGTGACGGATCCCCAGCGCACGGCCTTCACCGTGTCGGTGGACGCCCGGCGGGGAACCTCGACCGGCATCTCGGCGGCCGACCGGGCCCGGACGATCACGGCGATCGTCGACCCGGACACCGGGCCCGACGACCTCGTGCGGCCGGGGCACGTGTTCCCGCTGCGGTACCGGCCGGGGGGCGTCCTGAAGCGGGCCGGCCACACGGAGGCGTCCGTGGACCTCGCCGTGCTGGCCGGGCTGTACCCGGCTGGCGTCCTCTGCGAGATCGTGAACGAGGACGGCACGATGGCCCGCCTGCCGTCCCTGGTGAAGTTCGCGAAGGAGCACGACCTCAAGCTGATCTCGATCGCCGACCTGATCCAGTTCCGGCGGCACCGCGAGAAGCTCATCGAACAGGTCGCCGACGCCCGCATCCCGACCGAGTACGGCGACTTCCGTGCGGTGGCCTACGAGAGCCACGTCGACGGCCGGGTGCACGTGGCGATGGTGCTCGGCGAGGTCGGCGACGGCGAGCGGATCCTCGTCCGCGTCCACTCGGAGTGCCTCACCGGGGATGTGTTCGGTTCGCTCCGGTGCGACTGCGGGCAGCAGCTCGACGCCGCGCTGCGCAAGGTGGGGGAGGAGGGCCGCGGGGTCGTCCTGTACATCCGGGGGCACGAGGGTCGCGCGATCGGCCTCACGCACAAGCTCCGGGCCTACCAGCTCCAGGAGGCCGGCCGCGACACCGTCGAGGCGAACG
This sequence comes from Actinomycetota bacterium, assembly GCA_035577825.1. Lineage (GTDB taxonomy): Bacteria > Actinomycetota > UBA4738 > UBA4738 > JACQTL01 > DATBHM01. The sequence goes on from DATLUW010000065.1 coordinate 6,311, forward strand.
AGGACCTCGG
>DATLUW010000066.1:0-2378 GCA_035577825.1 Actinomycetota bacterium
CTGGCCTGACCGTCGCCGAGGTGTTCGCCCTGACGGCGGACGAGGCGAAGGACGGCTACGCATACACCGACAAGGACGGGAACGCCAAGCCGGGTTCCGCGTACATCGAGTGGTGCGCCGGGAACGAGAAGAACCCCTTCATGCAGAAGGTGGCGACCAAGTTCCTGGAGCTGAAGCGCGCGTCTTCGGACGCGTAACGCCGCTGCGGCGCATCGGGCCAGGGTCGCGCCCTGGTCGTTAGCAAGCGAGCGGTCAGGTAGGTGGGGGCCTTCGGGCCCCCATCGCCTTCAAGCGTCGGTGTGTCTGCCGACGAGGCGCGAGTCTGTGCTGCAGGAGAGACACCCCTGACAGGGACCAGTGCCTTTTTTCACCCCCGGCCGGGCGACGGTCCGGTCGGGGCCAAACTTCCCCTGAGACGGGACCGACGACAGGAGCTGAACGTGGGGCAGAACTTCCAGGGCCTGGGCCCTGCGGAACAGCTGGAGGCGTGGCGGAAGGTCGCGACAGACCCGAGGCCACGTGCAGCCAGCGGCATCGCACCGCTCGACGACCTGCTCAACCGCCGGAGCTTCGGCCCGGGCGAGCTGGTCATCCTCGGCGGACGGATGCACACCCGGAAGACCGGGGTCGCGTGCAACATCATCGTGAACCTGCTCAAGGCAGGAGTGCCCGTCGGACTCGTCGGGCTTGACGAGAGCCCGGCCATGTACGTGGCCAAGCTGGCGAGCGTCATGTCCGGCGTGGCACACACCACGCTCGGCGAGAGCTGGGAGACTCCCCGGATGGCCAAGATTCGGGACGAGTACACCGAGCTGGCCAAGAACCTGAGCGTCACCAAGGGTTACCGCCCGTCGTTCGAGACCCTCACAGGGTGGCTCGACACGGCGGACGTCACAGCAGCCCGTCCCAGGGTGGTGGTCATCGACTACCTGTCCCTGCTGGCACGGGCCCGCTACACGAAGGGCGAGGCCGAGCGCGTTCAGCGCCTGACCGAGGACCTTCAGGTGTGGACCAACGACAACGAGGTCACCACCATCGCGCTGCACCAGGTGGGTCGCAGCGACGACACGAACCAGCGGTACCACGGCGACAGCCCCATGATGCCCGAGCAGCTGATGTACGGGGGCGAGGCCACGGCCGACATCATCCTGAGCACGTTCCGCCCGACGCTGGAGCCCATCGGCAACATGACCGAGAAGCAGGCGCTGGCGGAGGGCATCGACCAGGAAGAGTGGGAGGCCAAGCGAGAGCTGGTCGACGAGTACCGCGACATCACCATGCTCCAGCTCACCAAGAACCGCCCGGGCGTGGAGCTGCTATACCGGGGCTTGAAGCTCCGCTCCGCTGGCCACAGTCAGCGGATGGTCCCCGTCGAGTCCAGCGTGGACGACGACATGGTCCGAGAGGATGATGAAGATGCAGCGTGACGAGTTCGAGCGGCGTCGCCTCCGGGTGTACATCGCTGGACCCATCTCCGGTGGCGACGTGTGGGAGAACGTCATCAGCGGACTGCGCTGGGGGCGCAAGCTCCTGGGCGACGGCTTCGCGCCGTACGTGCCACACATGGACGCCTACATGACGCTCACGCCGGGCGCCACGAAGGAGCCCACGGTGGACCCGTTCCCGTGGGGCGCTCTCCTGGAGTGGGACCTGGAGTGGGTGACCAGCAGCGAGGCCGTGTTCCGCCTCGACGGCGTCAGCAAGGGCGCCGACCTTGAGGTCGACATCGCGTCGCAGCAGGGCATCCCGGTGTTCTTCGAGTCGGACCCAGGCGGGTACGACGCGCTGTGCCGGTACGCCAGAGAGCGTGGGCTCTCCGGAAAGCAGGGGGTGTCAGCATGATTGTCGGTCTCACGGGCTACGCCCAGCACGGCAAGGACTCGATGGGCGAGCTGTTCGCTGGCATCGGCTTCCGGAAGTACGCGTTCGCCGACGGCCTGCGGAACTGCGTGCGGACCCTGAACCCGGTCCTGGAGCACGACCACCGGCTCGTGCGGTACGCCGACCTGCTCGACGAGGTCGGGTACGAGGCCGCGAAGCAGAACCCCGAGGTGCGGCGCCTCCTGCAGGTGTTCGGCACCGAGGTCGGCCGGGACATCCTCGGCGAGGACGTCTGGGTCAACGCCCTGAACGTGGCGTGGGCCAACGACAACCGGCCCGACGCCGTGGTCACGGACGTGCGGTTCCCGAACGAGGCCGAGTTCATCCACGCCCACGGTGGCATCGTGGTCGAGGTCATCCGCCTGACGGCGGAGGGCCAGCCGTTCAACAACGGCGTCGGCCGGGACCACCCGTCGGAGAAGTTCATCCAGGAGCTGCCCACCGACGCTGGTGTCGTGGCGCGGGACCTCGACGAACTGCGCGCAGGCTTTGACTTG
>DATLUW010000067.1:0-4025 GCA_035577825.1 Actinomycetota bacterium
GATGAGCTTGCCCTGGTACAGGACGACCTGGCCGCTCGTCGAGTTCACGGCCTGGACCCACCGGTCGCCCATCGTGTCGTCTTCCTTGTCGGCGCCGAGGTAGGACTGGCTCCGGGCGTCGGGGTACAGGTCGCAGTTGCAGTCGGTGTAGCGCTGGCCGTGGTGCTCGACCGTGATGACGTAGAACGCGTACGTGCGGCCGGCGACCGCCTGGACCTTCAGCGCGTCCATCTCCCAGAAGTTCGGGACCTCGCCCAGGCCGTACAGGTACTGGTTGGGGTCGAGGATGGCGACCGCGCGGACGTCATACGCGCTGCCGACCCTGTACGAGTCGAACTCGATCGTCCCGCGCCGGTAGGAGTGGCCGGCCTCCGTGATGTGCAGCAGCGCGTCGTTCTGCGTGTAGGCCGCGAACATCTTCCAGCTCGGGCCGCCGATCGGGTCGTAGGTGCGGCCGTTCGCGTTCGTGATCAGGAAGTGTCCGGCGGAGTTCGTCGCGACCGTCCACGTCGAACCGCTCGGGATCGTGAACTTGTCCTGGTTGGTCGGCTTGCCGAACCGCAGCGTGACCGGCCCGCCCTGCGCGGTGAGGTGGAGCGACGATCGCGCCCACGTCAGGCCGACCCGGACGGTGGACGGCATCCCGGCGGGCGCCTGGGCGACGGTGGTGTTGGAGTAGTAGCGCCGGAGGATGTCGGTGTAGGTCCAGCCGTGCAGCGCGAGGCCCTGCGAGCCGTACTGCGACATCCCGACGCCGTGGCCCCACCCCGAGCCGTAGAACGTGATGTCGCCCGAGCCCTTCGCGGCGGGCGCCTGGCGCGTCGCCGGGGGCGCCGACGTCGCGCTGGAGGGGTCGCCGTTGTTCGCTCGGGCAAGCCCGGCGGGGAGGACGACCATGGAGGCGGCCGTCAGGGCGACGAGGACGAGACGTTTCCGCATATGGAGGGGCCGGCTGGTGCCGCAACCTAGCACATCGACCGCTGAAAGCCGGCCCTTGAACCGACGATTCGTCCGGGATGCGGTCGCTCAGGCGGTCGCTGTGGCGCCGGCGTCGACCCGGGCACCGTCGAGGCGCATCCCGTCCGGCACCCGTGCGTCCTGGCCGAGGACGCAGCCGTGCAGCTCGGCGCCGGCCCCGACCACCGAGCCCGGCCCGAGGATCGAACCCTCGAGCGCGGCCCCCTCCCCCACCGAGCACCCGGGGTGCAGCACCGACTCGTCGATCCGGGCGCCGCGCGCAACCGTCGCAGCGTCGCCCACGACCACCATCCGGCCGAGCGCCGCGCCCGCGTCGACCACCGCGCCCGCGGCGACGCACGGTGCCGGCACGTCGATCCCCTGGATCCGCCCCTGCAGGACGTCGACGTGCGCCCGGAGGTACTTCTCCGGCGTCCCGAGGTCCATCCAGTAGGCGTCCGTGACGAACCCGAACACCGGCCGTCCGGATTCGATCAGCATCGGGTAGATCTCGCGTTCGATCGAGATCTTGTCGCCGCGCGGCCACCCCTCCAGCGCCGACGGATCGAGCACGTAGGTGCCGGCGTTCACGTTGCCGGGGATCGGGTCGGCGGGCTTCTCGCGGAACTCCAGGACGCGCCCGTTGGGGCCGGTCGCGACCAGGCCGTACGGCCGGGCGTCCTCCACGTGCGACAGCGTGATCGTCGCCGCGGCGGCGTTCGCCTGATGGAACGCCAGCAGGGCGGTGAGGTCGAGGTCGGTGAGGATGTCGCCGTTCAGCACGAAGAACGGCTCGGCGCCGAGGTGCGGCAGCGCGTTCACGATCGCGCCGCCGGTGCCGAGGGGGTAGGGCTCCGTGATCCAGGTGATCTTCGGGTCGCCGTGGCGCTCGTCGACGAACTGCGCGAACGTCTCCTCGAGGTAGGGCGAGGACAGGACGACCTCGTGGACGCCGTGGTCGTTCAGGTGGTCGAGCACCCGGTGCAGGAACGACCGGTTCGCCACCGGCAGCAGCGGCTTGGGGACGGTCTCGGTGAGAGGGCGGAGGCGCGTTCCCTCGCCGCCGACGAGCACGACGGCCTTCATCGGGACCTCCGGGTGAAGGACACGAGCTCCGCGCGGGCCCGGAGCACGACCCACGCCAGCGGGAGGAACATCCGCTTCCATCCGCGCGCGCGGTGCTTGCGGTAGTAGCGGTAGATCGACCGCGAGTGGATGAGGTTCATCCTTCTGGAGCGCCCGGTCGACACGCCGCCCACGTGCGTCACCTCGACCTCCGGCGTGAACACGACCTGCCAGCCGGCGTCGCGGAGGCGAGTGCACAGGTCGAGCTCCTCGCCGTACAGGAAGAACCCCTCGTCGAGCAGGCCGGCCCGGTCGAGCGCCGCCCGCCGGATCAGCATCGCCGAGCCCGACACCCAGTCGACGACGCGCTCGGTCGTCCGGTCCCAGCCGGACATCGTGTACTCGCGCGTCCACCGGTTGTCCGGATCGAACGTCCCGAGGAACGCGTGGCCGGTCGCCTGCACGACGCTCGGGAACGTCCGCCCGCTCGGGTACAGCGAGCCGTCGGCGTTGCGGATCACCGGGCCGAGCAGCCCCGCCTTCGGCCGCTCCCGCGCGAGCTTCATGAGCGCCCCCAGCGTCCCGACGGTGACCTCGGCGTCCGGGTTCAGCACGAACACGAACCCCGCCGTCGTCGCCCGGATGCCGACGTTGACGCCGGCCGCGAAGCCGCGGTTCGTCCCGGTCTCGATCACCCGGACCTCGGGGAACCGCTCGGCGGCCCGTCGAGCGCTGCCGTCCCTCGACGCGTTGTCGACGACGACCACCTCGAGCGTGGCGTCGCCGGCGGTGGCCAGCACCGACGTCAGGCAGGCCAGGAGGTGCCCGCCGGCGTTGTAGTTCACGACGACGACGGCGAGATCGGGCACGGCGGCGGAGGGCTCGGTCACGGTCCTTCTTCTTGTTCGCGTTCGTCTCAGGAGTGTGACGGGGTCCGGGAGACCAGGACGATGCCGGCCACGATGAGGGCGACGCCCGCCCACCGCAGGCCGCTCACGGCCTCCCCACGCACCGTGTCGTACAGCATGATCACGACGTAGGTCAGCGCGGCGAACGGATAGGCGAACGACAGCGCGGACCGCGACAGCACGGCCAGCCACACCAACGCGGACAGGCCGAACAACATCAACCCGACCCACACCCAGATCGTCCGGGCCGCGGTCTTCAGCGACTCGACGTTGAACCCGAACGGGTGCCCCAGCTCGTGGGTCACCTGGTTCATGCCGTGCTTGAGGACGATCTGGGCGCTCGCCGCCAGCAGCACGGAGAGGATGATCAGGCCGAGGAGCATGGCGCGGCTTCCTTTCGGGTCGGGATCGACGTGTTCGATGTCCCACTCGTCCGAGTGGCCGGGCTTCGCCCCGCGGAACGACCCGGCGGGGCGCTCCTCGGGCGGGGCCGGCGCCTGCGAGGGGTCGTCCTTGCGGGGGACGCCGCTCACGGGGCCGCCTCGGCGGTGGCCGGGTGGGTCGCGACGACCTCGCGGAGCAGCTCCGCGAGCTCGTCGTCGGTGCGGAAGACGCGGTCGTTCGGTCCCGCCTGCTCGGGCAGGCCGCCCGCGTCGCTCACCAGGGCGGGCGTGCCGAGCGCCTGCGCCCGCGCCAGGGCGCCGGAGGACCAGGACCGGCGGTACGGCAGGATCACCGCGTCGGCCGCGGCGATCCACGCGTCGAAGTCCAGGTCGTCGGCGAAGCCCTCGTGCAGCGTCACGCCGGGAGTTCGCTCGCCGAGGTCCCGAAGTTCGGTCGCGGCGGCCACGTTCTCGGGCGTGGCGTCGCGGACGGAGCCGACCAGGTCCAGCCGGCCCGGCGAACCGGCTGCAGCAAACGCCCGGATCGCGCGGTCGTAGCCCTTGTCCGGGTGCACGAACCCCGCGCAGACGAACACGGGGTCGTCCTGCCGGAGCCCCAGCCGCCGGCGGGCCTCCTCGCGCCCGGCCGGGCCGTGCACGGTGATGCCGTCCACGTGGTCGACGAGCGCGGCCCGCACACGCCGCAGGCCAT
>DATLUW010000068.1:0-3896 GCA_035577825.1 Actinomycetota bacterium
GTGGTCATCACGCACAGGATACGGACTCGGGATCCCCGCTGGATTCCTCCGAAGGCGAATCGCGGCCTGTACCTGCACGAACGTTCTACGGCTTGTGCGACCCCGCGTTCCCGGAGCCGGCGGAGCTGTGACCGCTGCTGTGGTCGCCGGCGGTCGTGGTGCCCTGGTCGCTCGTTCCGCCGCTCGCCTGGCCGGCCGTTCCGGTCCCGCCGTTGCTCGGCGTGGTGACCGGGGGCGGGTGATCGCCGGAGGAGCCGGATTCTCCGTCGGAACCGGCCGCCCCGTGCTGCCCGGCCTGGCCGTGCGTCGATCCCTGGGAGTCGTGCTGGCCGGCCTGGCTGTGCGTCGAGCCTTGGGAGCCGGGTGTCGAGGACGCGGACCCGTGCTGGCCGGCCTGGCTCTTGCCGCCGCTCGCCTCCGTGGAAATCTCGGCGCCCTTGTCGACTCCGGTCGCGGCGGTCGTCGTGGCGATCTGCGAGATCGTGGAACCCTTCCCCTCCGACGACGACGAGGTGCTTGAGTCGTGCCCCGCCTGGCTCCTGCCGTCGCTCGCCACCGCGGCGATCTCGGCGCCCTTCGCCGCTCCGGTGGAGGTCGTCGTGTGTGCGGTATCCGACACGACGGCGCCGTGATTGTCAGGATGGGTCGGGGCATGCGAGTCGGCGTTGGGATTCGGGACCGTGATCCCGACCTTCGACAACACCGTGGCCGCCACACTCTGTGCGCCGGCGGGGAGGGCTCCGGCCATCGCCATCCCTGTGCCGAGAACCAGCGTCCCCGCCACGACCACGGATCCCACCTTGAGGGGCATGAATCGACGCATGTGTCTCCTCCTGCGGATCGGAGCCGGACCGGCTTGCTGCTCCGCGATCACCGCTCGCATCCCACCGACGGTTCGGGCCTGGAGCCGAAACTCGTCCGCCGTGGCCGGTGCGACCAAGGCACGGGTGACGCGAGCCGCCTCGGCGTATCCGGGCGGAGCGTCGTCCGGCGGCACCGCGCCCGCGAGCACGCGGTCGGCCGTGTGGTCGTCGAGCCGCAGCATCCTCATCTCATCCGGAAGATCGCGCCACGTCGTCATTCCGTTACGGGCTCCCTCGAGAGCGTTCTCGACAGTCTCTTCAGGCCCCGGTGCTGGAGCGCCCGAACGGCACCCGGCCGTTTGTCGACGATTCGGGCCACATCCTTCACATCGAGGCCGCCGAGCACGCGGAGCAGGACGACCTCCGCCTGGTCGGGCGGCAGCGCGGCGACCCGGCCGAGGGCCTCCTCGCTCGACATCCGTTGCATCGCCTCGTCGGCCGCATCCGCGATCGCGCCGACCGACGGGATCAGCCCGGGGTCGACGGGTTCCGTTCGCCGGCGGCTCCTGCTGCGCCGGAGGTCGATCACCCGACGCCGGGCGATCGTGAACAGCCAGGCTCGGAACTGCGGTTCGTCGCCCTGGAACCGCACGAGGCTGCCGGCGACGTCCAGCCAGGTCTCGGATGCCAGGTCGTCGGCGTCACCGGGCTCCATGACCCGGAGGTAGCGGAGGAGGCCGGGGTGCGACTCACGGTACAGGGCGGCGAGCGCCCACTCCTGCCCCGACGCTGCGGCGGAGAGCGTGTCGGCGAACGAGTGGGGACTGGTCACGGATCGGTCACGGAGATGTCATCGGTGCCGGATACCGACAGAGTTGAGCAAAATACCCGGATCGCGCCGGGCCCAACCCGTCTCACCGCGTGTTCTCCAGCCTGCTCCCGCGCTCGGGCGTCCCGAGATCGTCAGGAATGCTGCCACACGACCGAGAACGCCGACCCGTTCGATCCGAGGGCAGACGGCTGCGCCTTGACCGTCCCGCCGTTCGTCACCATCGTGATGCTGTCGTTGGTCCAGGCGCCGTCGCTGATGGACCCCGTGTGTCCGTTGCCGGTGGCAAACGACCCCGAGAAGTTGACGGTGCCGAAGTCGGCCAGCGGCTGGATCTGGCAGGAAGCCCGGCAGAGTGATGGTGCCTCCGCCACCCACTCGGCGGACGAGTCGGCAAGTCCGGACTGCGTCTTGGTCGTCGTGAACGACCCTCCGGTCGTCACGTTCGTGATGACCAGCGTGTAGGTGTTCCCGGATCGCGACACTTCCGCGGACATGGTGTCCCCCGGATGAACGGCGAGCGAGATCTGGACGGAGGCCGCCGGATACATCTCGTACCAGGCGTAGTACGAGGCTCGGTTCTTCCCGGCGCAGTCCGAGTCGGTGCCGGTCTGCTCGACGGAGCTCGAGTTGTAGCCGTCGATGCCGACCCAGAAGCTCGAGTACTGGGCCTTGCGCGAGGGGCACGTGACGGCGGGCACCAACCAGCTTCCCTTCACGTCGGTGAACGTGGTCCCCGACGCAAACGCCGCGTAGCCCGACCAGTTCGTACTGGCCGCCGCCCCGTTCCCCAGGTGCCGGACGACCGCCGGACGGCCATGGACCACGGCCGCGGAGCCGGCGGTGACGGCGATCGGGAACAACGCTACGACGAGGGTGATGACAACCAGGACGCGTCGCACGCTCTTCTCCTTCTTCTTTGGGTGCGGGGCTTGCGTTCGCCAGTGTCTCCGAACCGCCGGTCGAACGCCATCAGACCATTGGTCTGCAACCAACGGCCATTCGAAGGTCCCCCGGCCGAGACGATCGGCCGATCAAGCGAAGGGGAACGCCGACCGACTACTCATGGACTCGACAACGAGGAAGGTCCGACATGTTCGCAACTGGTTCGGCTGCTCCGGTTCGCAGGTTCGTGCTCGCGACGATGGTCTGCGCGCTCGTGTGCACCGTCGGGGGACTCCACGCCTGGCCGGCGCTCGCCGCGGCTACGCCGACGGTCTCCATCTCGAATGCATCGGTGACCGAGGGGAACACCGGCACGGTGAGCATGTCGTTCACCGTCACCATCAGCGCGAGCGCGAAGCACGCGTCGGTCGCCTTTCAGACCCACGACGGGACCGCCACGGCCCCGCAGGACTTCGCAGCGACCAGCGGGACGATCCGCTTCAACGGGCATCTCCTCACGAGGACGGCCAGCGTCCCCGTGAACGGAGATGTCGTCGACGAGGCCGACGAGACCTTCACGGTCACGCTGTCGAATCCGGTCGGCGTCACGATCGACCAGGGCTCGGCCACCGGGACGATCCTCGATGACGACGGCCCGCCGACCGTCAGTGCGGGCGACACCGCGGTGGTCGAGGGCAACACCGGACAGACCACCACGGCGAGCGTGCCCGTCTCGCTGTCCACCCCCAGCTCGTTCACCCTCTCCGTGGACTACGCGACCGGGGATGTGACGGCCACGACGCCGGACGACTACGCGACGAAGTCCGGAACCCTCACGTTCCTGCCGGGGCAGACGACGGCTCCGATTCTCGTGGTGGTCAAGGGCGACGACGCCGCGGAGGGGGACGAGACGTTCCAGGTCCACCTGTCGAACCCCACCAAGGCCGTGCTCGGCACGGACTCCACGGTGACCGTCATCGACAACGACGCGCCGCCCTCGAACGTCCCCACACTGAGCCTCGGCAATGCCAAGATCCGTGAGGGCAACACCGGCCAGGTCCAGCTGACCTTCACGGTCACCGAGTCCAAGGGGACGAACACGCCCGTGTCGGTCCAGTACACGACCGGCAACGGGACGGCGGTGGCGCCGACCGACTTCGTACCGACGTCGGGCACGCTGAACATCCCGCCGGCCACGGGAACGACGACGGCGAACATCACGGTTCCGGTGAACGGCGACAAGCTGCTCGAGCACAAGGAGATCCTGTTCCTCAACCTCGTGGGGTCCACGAACGCCTACATCGTGGGCGGCCAGGGGGTCGGCACCGTCCGCAACGACGACACCAGGACGACGACCGGCCTTCACAAGAAGAGCGGGC
>DATLUW010000069.1:0-6326 GCA_035577825.1 Actinomycetota bacterium
ACGTGCGCGACGTGCTGCCGGCCATCACGGTGCCGACGCTCGTCGTGCAGAGCCGGGAGAGCCCCCCGGTTCGCGTGGACCACGGTCGGTACCTCGTGGACCACATCGCCGACGCGCGGTACCTGGAGGTGGCCGGCGGCCACTGGCCGTGGATGACCGAGGACGCCGAGGTGGCGATGGACACCATCGAGTCGTTCGTCCAGGAGGCCACGGGAACCCGCGGCGTGACCGAACCGGACCGGGTGCTCATGGCCGTCGCGTTCACGGACATCGTCGGGTCGACCGAGATGGCGGCGAGGGTCGGCGACCGGCGGTGGCGCGAGCTGCTCGAGGTGCACGACTCGGTCGGGCGGCGGGAGGTGGCGGCCGCCAGGGGCCGCGTCGTCAAGTCCACCGGTGACGGGCTGCTGGCGACGTTCGACGGCCCCGCCCGCGCGGTGCATGCGGTCAAGTCGACCCAACGCGCCCTCGAACCGCTCGGGCTGCGGCTCCGCGGTGGCGTCCACTGCGGCGAGGTCGAGCTCCGGGGTGACGACGTCGGCGGCATCGCGGTGCACACCGCCGCGCGCGTGGCCTCCCTGGCCGGCCCCGGCGAGGTGCTGGTGTCGCAGACCGTGCGCGACCTGGTGGCGGGGTCGGGGCTCGAGTTCGCCGACCGCGGGCTGCACCAGCTGAAGGGGGTGCCGGGCGACTGGCGCCTGTTCGCGCTCGCCCGCTGAGGGCCGAGGTCACTCGCCGAGCCTCGCAAGCGCGAACTCGATCAACTCGTCGCGCTGATCTATGCTTCGCGGCCGAACGGGCCCCGACGCGAACGGCGACCGGCCCGAAGCCAGGTGCGCGCCCCGGCGTGCGAGCCCGCGGCGCGAGGGCGCCGGACAAAGGGGGGTTCGCATGATCAACGCGGGCGACACCGCGTTCGTCCTCATCAGCGCTGCGCTCGTCGCGCTGATGACTCCGGGGCTGGCCTTCTTCTACGGCGGGCTCGTCCGGCGGAAGAACTTCATGTCGATGGTGATGCAGAGCTTCATCTCCATGGGCGTGGTGACGTTCATCTGGGTGGCGGTCGGGTACTCGCTCGCCTTCTCCGGGGGACACGGCGGGTTCATCGGGAACCTCGACTGGGCGTTCCTGAAGGGGGTGGGACAACAGCCCGGCCCGTGGGCCCCGACCATCCCCGCGCTCGCGCACTTCACGTTCCAGGAGATGTTCGCGATCATCACGCCGGCGCTCATCACCGGGGCGTTCGCCGACCGGGTGAAGTTCAAGAGCTACCTGAAGTTCCTGGTCCTGTGGAGCCTGCTGGTGTACATCCCGCTCGCGCACTGGCTGTGGGGCGGCGGGTTCCTCGCGACGTGGGGCGCCCTCGACTTCGCGGGCGGGCTGGTCGTCCACACGAGCGCCGGGTTCGCCGCGCTGGCCAGCGTCTGGGTGGTGGGCGCGCGGAAGTTCGCGCCGGGCGAGAAGACGACGCCGCACAACGTCGCGTTCGTCGCGCTGGGGACGGGCCTGCTGTGGTTCGGGTGGTTCGGATTCAACGCGGGGTCGGCGCTGGCGGCCAACGGCGTCGCGGCGCAGGCGTTCGTGAACACGGACATCGCCGGGTCGATCGCCATGTGCACGTGGCTCACCATCTCGTGGTGGCGGGACGGGAAGCCGAGCCTGGTGGGGGCGTTCACCGGCGCGGTAGCCGGCCTGGCCTGCATCACGCCGGCAGCCGGCTACATCCCGACGTGGGCGGCCTTCTTCGTCGGCCTCGCCGCGGGGTCGATCTGCTACCTGGCCGTCCTGTTCCGGGAGCGGCGCAAGTGGGACGACGCGCTCGACGTGTGGGGCGCGCACGGCGTCGGCGGGGTGCTCGGCACGATCCTGGTCGGGGTGTTCGCCTACCTGACGGTGAATCCGGCCGGGGCGAACGGCCTCATCGCGGGGGACGCGGCGTTCTTCGGCAAGCAGGTCGGGGCGACGGCGCTCGTGGCCGTCTACGCGTTCGTGGTGACCTGGCTGATCCTCAAGATCCTCGACCGCTTCGAGCCGGTGCGCGTGGCCGAGGAGGTCGAGTTCCAGGGGATCGACGTCGAGATGTCGGAGGAGCTCGCCTACAACCTCAACTGAACGAGGCGAGGAACGGGAGGCGCCGGACCCGGCGCCTCCCGTTCACTCCTGTGGGCTCAGCCCTGACCGTGGAACCCCGACCCGGTCTCGAGCAGCGTCTTGAGGTCGCTGAGCACCCACGCCCAGCCCCCGCCCGCGCCCTGCGGCTCGTCGCTGTCGAAGTCGCCGCCGACCAACGCGGCGAGCACCGGCGCACCCGCCAGCTCGTGGGTCACGGTGAGCTTCGACACGCCGTTCGGCCGCGGCTCGATCTCGTAGGTCAGCCGCGTGAACGGCTCGGCCGCCGTCCTCGGATCCATCAGCATCCGCCACGTCTGCACGAGCCTCCGCGGCGGATCCACCTCGACCACCTCGCCGTCGACGACGACGTCCGGCGTCGGGAACCCGATCGCTTCGCCTGCCGCGCGCATCTCGTCGCTCGGACGGGACACGTACGCCCCGCCCGGGCGCAGGTCGTAGTCGGCGGCGTTCGTGTAGCCGTACCGGAGCGTCCATTCCGGCTTGGTGATGGCGTCCCAGATCTGCTGCGGCGAGGCCTTGATCCACACGCGGTAGATCTGGGTCGTCCCCGTCTCGGTCATGGTGCTCATCCCGCCTCCTTCCCCGCGAACCCCGCCGCGGGGTCCGCCTCGAGCTCCGACTTGAGATCCGCCAGCGCCGAAGCATGGCGCTCGCGGTACTTGTCGATCCACCGGTCGTGGATCAACCGGATCGGAACCGGGTTCAGGTAGTGCAGCTTCTCCCGGCCCGACCGGCGGGTGACGACGAGCCCGGCGTCCTCGAGGACGCGGAGGTGCTTCATGACGCCGAACCGCGACATCGCGAGCCCGGACTCCAGCTCGGTGAGCGAGCGGCCGTCCCGCTCGTGGAGCAGGTCCAGCAGGAACCGCCGCGTCGTGTCCGCCAGCGCCTTGAACACCCGGTCGTCGTCGCCCATCGCCGACGCATCTTATGTGACCAAAAGGTCACACGTCAAGCCGGGCTCGACACGGGGCGCTACGCTCGCGAACCAGGATCATGCCGACCGCTCCCCGACGAACCCGCGCGAGCCTGCTGGCGCACGCGCTCACGTTCCCGGGCGCCTTCGAGGACCATCCGTGGGGTGAGGCCGTCGCCAAGGTGAACAACAAGATCTTCGTATTCTTCGGGGCCGGCGAGGGCACGCCCGACATCGGGATCGCGGTCAAGCTCGACGAGTCGCTCGAGCAGGCGCTCGCGGTCCCCGGCGCGTCGCCGACCGGTTACGGGCTGGGGAAGGCCGGCTGGGTGTCGATCTTCCTCGGCAAGGCCGGCCAGCCGCCGCTCGCCGTGCTGAAGGACTGGGTCGAGGAGAGCTACCGCCGCGTCGCGCCGAAGCGCCTCGTGGCCGAGCTCGACGCCCGCGAGTCCTGAACCTGCTCGCGCACGCGCCCATGAAGTGGCGGTCGAGGACCGAGGGGGCGCACAATCGGCGCTCCCGGATGGGGAGGTCGGTCGGGTGGTGAGGTCACGGGTCGCGGTGGCGGCTGCCGTCGCTGCGCTGGCGCTGGCGCTGGCGCTGGCGCTGGCGCTGCTCGCGTCGCCCGTGACCGCGCAGGCGGGGCCGGCGACCCTGGACTACCCCGGCACCGGATCGTGCTCGACAACGCTGCAGGCCTGCATCGACGGCGCCAACCCGGGCGACACCATCCGCGTCGTCACGAACATCCGGATCGACGAGAACGTGACCATCACGAAGTCGCTCACGCTCACCGCGGGGCAAGGGTTCCATCCGGTGATCGGGAGCGCGACGGGCACCGACTCCGAGCTCGTCCAGGACAACCAGGGGTCGCGGGTCGTCGTCACGTTCTCGAACCTCACCTTCCGGAACGCCCGCGTCACCGTATTCCTCGCCGCCCAACTGAACGACCGGTTCACGCTCGTCCACTCCACGATCGAACACCACGCCGACAACAACAACGACTACGGGGTGGAGGTCAACGCCTTCGCGCTGGGCGCCACCGCGACGATCCTGGACAACACCATCCGGACGACCGGTCAGCCGATCGAGCTCAACACGAACCTGCAGGGCGACGCCACCACGGCCAGGCTCACGGCGATCGGGAACCGCCTGAGCCCGTCGATCCCGGGTGACGCCAGCAACGGCATCGCGGTCAACCTCGCCGGGAGCGGGCTCCCCCGCATCGACCTGCTCAGCAACGTGCTGGCGCACTTCGCCGCGTGTCAGTGCGGGGACTCCGGCGGGATCCGGATCGGCACGGTCGGCTCGGTGCACGCGACGCTGAACGTGGTCGGCAACACGGTCGACCACACGCAGGACTTCAACGGCGGGATCCTCGTCCTGAAACCGACGCAGACGTCGCGGTTCGTGCTCAACACGTTCGACAACGTGGTCACGGCGTCGCAGGGCCCGGGCATCGCGCTCCCGCCGGCGACGCCGCACTCGGCCGTCCACGCGGGGTTCAACGACTCGTTCGGCAACGCGATGGCGGACGACTACGGCGGCTACGCGAAGGGCCCGGGGACGGTTTCGATCGCGCCCGGGTACGTGAACGCCGGCGCGAGGAACTACCGCCTGAAGGCGACCTCACCGCTCGTCGATCTCGGGCTCACCTGCGACGCGGGCGGCCTCCCGCGCACCGACGCCGACGGGCACTTCCGCATCCAGAACCGCAACGTCGACATGGGCGCGTTCGAGCAGGGCGCCGGCCCGGTGCCGGCCGGGAAGAACGTGTTCGGCACGGCGTTCCACGACACGCTCGCGGGAACCGCCGGCGAGGACGTCATCTGCGGACTGGACGGGCCCGACACGATCGACGGCAAGGGCGGCGCCGACCACGTGTTCGGCGGCGAGGGGGCCGACCACGTCGCCGGCTCGGCGGGCGCGGACTGGGTGACCGGCGGGCCCGGCCCCGACGTCCTGTCCGGCGGCACCGGGAACGACCACGTCGACGCCAAGGACTCGAGCGGGGGCGACTCTGCCGACGGCGGCCCCGGCCACGACCTCTGCCTCATCGACCCGGGCGACCACGCGACGAACTGCCCCTGACTCACCGGACCAGCTGGAGCGACGTCAGCGCGCGTGCTGCTCCCTGCCGTCCGCGTCGTCCGCCGGGAGGAGCACCACCGACAGCCCGAGCTGCTCGTACAGCATCACCCGGTCGTACAGCCGGCGGGCCACCAGCACACGGCCGTCGCGGACGACGACCACGTCGATGCCCGGGACCGCGACGGCCCGGCCAAGCGAGGCGTCCGTGCCGCGCAGCAGCCACTCGGCCATCACCGTGTTCGGCGCGGTCACGGACTCGGCCAGCA
Organism: Actinomycetota bacterium; assembly: GCA_035577825.1. Taxonomy (GTDB): domain Bacteria; phylum Actinomycetota; class UBA4738; order UBA4738; family JACQTL01; genus DATBHM01. The sequence goes on from DATLUW010000069.1 coordinate 5,407, forward strand.
GGTCGAACGACAGATCCGGGAACCGGGTGACGAGCGCGCGGACGTGGTCGGCCAGGTCGGCCTCACGGAGCGGGCCGTCGGTCGACGGTTCCACGAAGGCGCCGCGTTCGGCCAGCGACGCCGCCACCGCCTCCGGATCGCGGGCGTTCCAGGCGTCGAACCACCGGTAGACGACGGCGAGGACCTCCGCGTCCTCGGGGGACGGTTCGCCCGGGACCGCGTCGTCGGGCGGCGGCCATTCCTCCGGCGATGCGGCCATGTCTCGCCGCACCGCCGCTGCGACCTCCGCGATCGTCGCGTCCGTTCGGTCCTCGTCCATGCCTCGCTCCCGGTTCGGCCCCGCACAGTATGAACCCGCTTCCCCCGGCCCGGTCCGGGGTGCGAGACTGCGGCGACGCATCGGGCGGGAGGTTCGAACATGCTGCAGGGGCCTGGACAGGAACAGGAGCAGCCGCGAGACCGGAAGTTCGTCATGCGGAGCGACCTGCTGACGATCGGCGACGACTACTGGATCGAGGACGAACAGGGCAACAAGGCCTACCACGTGGACGGCAAGGCCATGCGGATCCGGGACACCTGGGTGCTCGAGGACGCGAACGGCCGCGAGGTCGCCACGATCAAGGAGCGCAAGCTCACCCTCCGCGACAAGATGAAGATCGAACGCGACGGGAAGACGATCGCGACCGTCCACCGCTCGGCCGGGTGGGGCGACCGGTTCAAGGTCGAGATGGAGGAGGGGGAGGACCTCAAGGCCCACGGCAAGCTCCTCGAGCACGAGTACGAGATCGAACGCGACGGGCAGAAGGTGGCCCACGTGTCGAAGAAGTGGTTCTCGATCCGCGACAGCTACGGCATCCACATCGAAGCGGGCGAGGACGAGGGCCTGCTCCTCGCCGCCGTCGTCGCCATCGACGCGATCG
>DATLUW010000070.1:0-2514 GCA_035577825.1 Actinomycetota bacterium
CGATCTACGGGCGGATCGACGCCGTGTACCACGGGAACCCGTACGTGATCACCCCGATCCACTTCCAGGGCGACCAGCTGTACCCGTTCGTCGGGCAGGTCTGGCGGGACACGCCGGTGGTGTACGGGCCGGCGTTCTCGCTGCTGTCGGGACTCATGGCCCGGCTCATCTCGAGCCCGACCGGGCTGGTGTGGGGGTTCAAGGCGCTGGCGGGGTTCGCGGGGATCGGGACGCTCGTGCTGATCGCCGCCGCGGCGAAGCGCCTCGCGCCCCGGCGGGCGGCGTTCGCGGTGGCGGCGTTCGGATGGAACCCGGCAGTCGTCGCGTTCACGACCGGCGGCGGGCACAACGACATGCTCGTGGCCCTGTGCGTCGCGGGGGCGTTCGCGCTGCTGGTGCGCGGCGGCACCTTCGACCGGCTGCGGGGGACCGACGGCCCGGGGACGGGGCGGTGGCCGCGGCACGAGCTGCTGGCAGTCGCGATCCTCACGCTGGGCGTGCTGGTGAAAGCGAGCGTCGGACCGGCGCTCGTGCTGCTGATCGTGGCGAGCGCGGCCTCGCGGCCCGCGGGGTCGCGAGGGCGCGTGGTCGTCGTGGAGATCGCGATCGCGGCGGCGCTCACGATCGCGTTCGCCCTGCCGTACTGGCAGACGACGAACCCGACGCTCGGGCTGGCCGAGCTCGCGAAGCACCGGGAATGGTTGAGCGCGACCCGCCTGCTGATGGCGGTGTTCGGCGGGATCGGCGAGACGTTGTGGGGGGCGACCGGGCGAACGGCGGTCGAGGCGGTGATCCGGACGGCGCTCGTGGCCGTCGCCGTCGCCGCGGTGGTGTTGGTGGCGATCGCGCTGGTCCGCCGGATCCGCCGGCCCGGCCTGGTCGCCGCGCTCGGCGCGTCGTGGGGCTGGGCGTTGCTCGTCACCGTGCTGGCATCGCCGGTGCTGTTCCCGTGGTACACGGCGTGGATCCTGCCGGTGGTGTTCGTGCTGCCGAAGGCCGGGAGGAACGCGGTGATCGCGCTCGCCGCCGTGCTGTCGTTCACCCGCGCGCTGGCCGAGCCCGAGCTGCTCCCGGGCCTGTACAACGTGCTGCTCGCGATCGGCCACGACGTGATCGGGCCGCTGTTCCTGCTGTTCCTGATCTGGGCGGTGGTCCGGGTGGTCGCGATCGGGCGAGGGCGCTCATCCCTCGATGACCCCGACCTCCTCGCCGGGGTTCCCCCCGCGGCCGGTCGCTCGGGCGGCGACGAACCCGCCGGCGGCGACCAGCGCTGAGATCAGGATCGGCACCGCCCCCGTCAGCCTGATCCCGAGGCGGTCGACTGCGACCCCGATCAGCACGAGCGCCGCGATGCCGAACGCTGGCGCGGCCGCGACCCACGCGACCCCGCGCCCGAGCGCGGCGCACGACCAGCCGGCGCCCGCGACCCACAGGACGGCCAGCGCAGCCGCGGCGAAGACGACGATGAGCCACGGCGACGTTGGCCCCCCGGTGTCCGCCGGGCTCCTCGTCGCGTACAGCGCCGGCGCCGGGCCGACCACGGCGACGCCGGGCAGGACTTCCGTGGCGTCACCGCTCGCGACGGGACCGTCGTAGTTCCGTTCGTTCATCGGGGCCAGCACGAACGCGACCGGGAGCCGGCCCGTCCCCTTCAGCGCGGCCCGGAGGTCCCGCAGGTACCGCGCGGACATGGCGTTGTGCAGCGGGTCGCCCGTGGCCGTCGGCCGTCCGGCCAGGTAGTCGCCGGGCCGGCCCACGAACAGGTGCACGTCGCGGATGCGGTCGGGGGGCAGGACGGCGCGGAGCTCGTTGCCGAACCGGGGGACGCTGAGCGGCGCGTGGTGCGGGTCGTCCACGACGAACACGAGCGGCGTGCCCCGCGGGAGCGACCCGACGAGCACGGCGGCCCGCGCGGCGGTCGCCATGTCGTCGTCCCGGAACGACTCGGCCGGGTGCCACCAGGCCCACACCGACCCGACCGCGACGACCACGACCGCCGCGACGGCCAGCGGGCGGGCCCACCCGGCCCGCGACTCCTCCCGGAGGGTTGCCGCGCCCCGGAGCCACAGCCTCGACACGCCGGCCGCTGCGAGGATCGGCAGCGCGAATGCGAACGACAGGAACCGTTCGCCGGGCAGCAGCCCGGTCGCGATCGAGACGACGACACCGCCGGCGGTGACCGCCAGCCAGGCCAGCAGGAGCGTTCGGAGCAGTCGTTCGCCATGATCGGCGGGCTGCGCCCGGCCCGCGCCGTACGCGGCGAGCGGCACCTCCGCCGGCAGCAGGAGCCGGAGCCAGTTCGACGCGAGCCGCGATCGGTACAGCGACGGCAGCTGTCCGCCGAGCCCGTTCCGCCGGAGGAACGCGTCCTTCGACGTGTCCACTCCGGCGATCGCGCCCGGCCCGAACGCCGCGGTGGCCAGCAGCCCGGCCGCGCCGATGCCCGCCCCACCGAGCAGCGCGCCGCCGATCCGCCGCTCGTCCGTGCCGCGGGTCCAGGCGCCCCGGATCCGC
>DATLUW010000071.1:0-3448 GCA_035577825.1 Actinomycetota bacterium
AGGGCGGTGACGCGCAGAAGTTCGTGGCGCGCGCCAAGGACAAGAAGGACAACAGCCGGCTGATGGGCTTCGGCCACCGTGTCTACAAGAACTACGACCCGCGTGCCGCGGTCCTCAAGCGCTCGTGCAAGGAAGTGCTGCTGAAACTCGGCATCCACAGCCGGCAACTGGAGATCGCCGTCCAGCTGGAGGAGATCGCCCTCGAGGACGAGTACTTCATCAGCCACAAGCTCTACCCGAACGTCGACTTCTACTCCGGCATCATCTACAAGGCGCTCGGGATCCCGGTGAACATGTTCACCGTGCTGTTCGCGATCGGCCGCATGCCGGGCTGGATCGCGCAGTGGCTCGAGATGCGAGGCGACCCGGCGACGCGGATCGGGCGCCCGCGCCAGATCTATACGGGAGCGACGCGGCGTCCGTACGTCGCCATCGATCGACGCAGCTAGACGTCCCACGCGGCGGCGGGCCTCGGGCACGTGACCGGAGCCCGCCGAGGGCGCGTCGTCAGCTCGCGGCCATGACGCTGCACGGTCACTGTTCGGTCATGGCACTCGGCGCAGAGCCGCGGTCACTGACTCTCACGCGCGCGCTCGTTTGCGCCGCAAATTCGCTCGTGCATCCGGTCGACACCTGAACCGTTCGTCAGTGCTCGACCTGTCGGTCAGACTCAGGTCTTGTTCTGACGCGTTGTCGATTGCACATTGTACAAGCCGAGGGCTGAGCCGCACCCCCCTAGAGCCCCGACGAACGGCCGCAACACCTGTCGTCCCACCATGCGCCCGGTACCCCACGCGAGGGCGCGGCCGCGCCACCCGGGAGGTTACCCTTGCGCCAGAAATTCGCCCTCGCCCAGGCTGTTGCATGTTGGCTCACGCTCATGCCAGTGGCCCTGGTCACAGCCACGGATGCGTCGGCTCAAGCGGTCACGCACGTGGGGTCGCAGCGCTTCTCCGTCACCGTCTCTGGCCACACGCTGAAGATCCCCTATGACGCCAACCAGTCGATCACTTCCGCTCACTCGAGCGTCGTTCGCCTGGTCGTGCTCGTCCATGGTGGAAACCGCCACTGCGATACCGCCCTCAGCAACATGCAGTCGGCCGCCTCGACCGCGGGGGTGAACAACACCACGAGCCTCCTGGTCGGCCCGCAGTTCCTCATCGAGGACGACATCACCGCCAACAGTCTCGCGTCGGACATGCTGTTCTGGGACTCGGACGGCTGGAAGCAGGGGGACCAGTCGCTGAGCACCTCGGCCCATCCGCGCCCTGCCAACGTCAGCACGTTCGCGGTGATGGACTCGATGCTTCTCAAGATCGCGAGCCTGTGCCCGAACCTCAAGACCATCGTCATCGGCGGGCATTCGTCCGGCGGACAGTTCACCACCCGCTATGCCGCCGGAAACCGGGTCGAGCAGACACTCGCGCAGCAGTACGGCATCAAGATGTCCTATGTCGTCGCCAACCCCTCCTCGTACATGTATCTGAACAGCGAGCGCCTGGTCACCGGGACCACCAACACCTGGGCCATCCCACTGAATCCACCGTGCTCCGACTACAACACGTACAAGTACGGCATGTCGGGGAGGAACCCCTACATGACGTCGGTCCCGGGCTCGCAGATCATCAGCCAGTTCTCCTCGCGCAAGATCACGGACCTGCTCGGCGAGGACGACATCGACCCGGCCGACTCGGACCTCGATACGCGCTGCCCGGCGGAGATGGAGGGCGCGTATCGCCTCATCCGCGGCCTGAACTTCCGCAACTACTTGATCCACTACTACGGGCCGTCGATCCTGGGCGTGCACTCGACGATGACGGTCCCCGGCGTCGCGCACGACAGCAATGGCATGTTCACATCGTCCTGCGGTGTGTACGCGCTGTTCGGATTCGGGAGCTGTTCGACCACGGTGAGCATCCAGGATGCGCCCAGGACGCCCGGCGATGTCCCGCAGCATGCTCAGCTCACGTGCGCGCCGAACCCGGCTCGGAACCAGGCGACGATCTCCTTTGCCGTGCCGAACGGTCAGGGGCCTGCGACCGTCTCCGTCTTCGACGTCCGCGGCCGGCTGGTGCGCGGGTTCACGACGGAGCTGAGCAGCGGCAAGAGCTCACTCGTCTGGGACGGCCGGTCGAACTCGGGCAGGGACCTGTCCTCGGGAGTCTACTTCGTGAAGCTCGATCACCCGGGCGGAACCGTGAAGACGGCCGTCGTGCTGCTGCGGTGATCTGAGTCAACGCCCCGCTGTCTCTGGGCGGCCACCCTTTCGGGGGTGGCCGCCTGGCTTTGTTGCGCGCGGCCCATGCGCCCTATCGATACTGGAATCGGTACGAGAACCCGAAGTCCGCGCCCCAGGCCTGATAGAGCCGATCGTTCACCATGTCCTGGCCGAAGCTCGCGGACTCGAAGTGGCCGCCGACGGTGATACCGAACACCTGGGTCGCCCACAGGTCCACGCCCGCGCCCGCCCGCACACCCAGCCCGACCGGCATCGAGGTCGTCTGGTCGGCGGTGAGTGCCCCGGAAGCCTTCTGGATCTGGACGCCGAGAACGGGCCCGATGCCCGCGGTCATGTACGGCTCGACGCGGTTGGCGGAGGTGGTGGCGGGGTAGAGCCGAAGCGCGGTGATCATGGGTACGAGGTGCGTCTGCAGCTCATGGTTCGTGGTGCCGATGATCGGCTGCGTCTCGCTCCACCTGCTCGTGCGCCCCCAGTAGCCGAGCGTGTTCTCCCACGCCAGGTGCTCGTCGAGCCCCTTGGTGAAGTAGCCGTGGAACGAGGCGGTGTTGGTGTTGACGAAGCCCGTGGGCTCGTCCGGTTGCCAGGAGCTGACCTGGAGCCCGGCGCCGTCGCGTGAATGCTGGGCCTGCGCCACGATGGCGTCGGTTGGAACGGCGGCGAAGGCTGGGCCCGTGATCAAGGCCAGCGCCAACCATGGTGCTGCGGAGTTGGCTCCACTTCTAAAGGTGCGTTTCGTGGTCATGGGAGGTCTCCTCCGGCCCGCGGGACGGCGGGCATGGAGTGGTTATCGGCACGACGGGCGGCGTCCGGGGTGCGACCCACGTCGGTGCGCCAACTCACCCAGCGCGATGCAGGTCGCGAGTCACCGAGGCTCGATCGTGAGCCCGAGGTCGGTCAGGAAGCGCGTCCCGCCCGTCGGGCGATTGGCGCGCATCGCACAGCGCGTCAGGACCAGCCGGTCCTTCGCACGTGTCATGGCCACGTAGAGCAGACGGCGGGCCTCGCGGGTCTCGTCCTCGAGGTCGTCCTTGATCGCTCGCCATCCGGGGAGGCTGTCGTCCTCGACGCCGAGAATGTGCACGCGCGAGAACTCGAGCCCCTTGGTGGAGTGGAACGTGAGCAGGTTGACGTGATCCGCGTCGGTGCCCGCGCCGTCCGACCGTGAAAGCGCCACGGTGTCGAGGAACTCCCGGATCGCCTGCTCCA
>DATLUW010000072.1:0-14241 GCA_035577825.1 Actinomycetota bacterium
CATCGGAACGTTTCGCGGTGAGGTCCGAACCGACATCGAATCGTTCCGCGCCGAGGTCCAGACCGACATGGCCGCACACAGGTCCGAGGTGAAACAGGAGATCGGCGCGCTCCGGACCGACATGGCCGCACATAGGTCCGAGGTGAAGCAGGAGATTGGCGCGCTTCGGACCGACATGGCCGAACACAGGTCCGAGGTGAAGCAGGAGATCGCCGCGCTTCGGACCGACATGGGTACCCTCCGAACCGAGGTTCGGGAGGATATTGCCGAGCTACGCCGCGACGTGAGTGAGCTTCGTTCGGACGTGACGAACATCGCACTGGCGGTGGGGGTCCGGCCGAGGGCCGAACGCAACGGCTGATCGACTCGAGCGACGAGCACGGCGACGGGCCGGACCCCCAGGGGAGCCCGGCCCGTCGTCGGGTGCGGCGGAACGTGATGCGGGTGAGCCTCAGACGAGCCCCTGATCCAGCATCGAACGCGCCACCTTCAGGAACCCCGCGATGTTGGCGCCGTTGACGTAGTTCCCCGGCGTCCCGTACTCGTCCGCGGTCTCACGGCACTGCGTGTGGATCGCCTGCATGATGTCCTTCAGGCGGCGGTCCACCTCTTCCCGGGGCCACGAGATGTGCAACGCGTCCTGCGACATCTCGAGCCCGCTCACCGCCACGCCGCCGGCGTTCGCGGCCTTGCCGGGTCCGTACAGGATCTCCTCGGCCAGGAACCGCTCCACGCCCTCCGGCGTCGTCGGCATGTTCGCGCCCTCGGCCACCACGAAGACCCCACCGTTCACGAGGTTCGCGGCATCCTTGGCGTTGATCTCGTTCTGCGTCGCGCTCGGAAACGCGCACTCGGCCGGAACGCTCCACAGCGGGTTGTGGTCGGTCCCCGATTCGACCGGGTGATACGTCGCACGGGGGAACTCGGCGGCGAATTCCGAGATGCGTCCGCGGCGGACGTTCTTGAGATCCATGACCCAGTGCAGCTTCTCGAAGTCGATCCCGTCCGGATCGTGCACGAACCCGCCCGAGTCCGACAGCGTGATCGGCTTCGCGCCCATGTGGAGCAGCTTCTCGACCGTGTACTGGGCGACGTTCCCGCTGCCGGACACCAGCGCGGTCTTCCCTTCGAGGGAATCCCCGCGTGTCGCCAGCATCTCCTGCGCGAAGTACACGGCGCCGTAGCCCGTGGCCTCCGGACGGATCAGCGAGCCGCCCCACTCGAGGGCCTTGCCCGTCAGGACGCCGGTGAACTCGTTGCGGATGCGCTTGTACTGCCCGAACAGGAACCCGATCTCCCGTCCGCCTACGCCGATGTCGCCGGCCGGCACGTCGGTGAACTGGCCGATGTGCCGCTGCAGCTCGGTCATGAACGACTGGCAGAACCGCATGACCTCAGCGTCGCTCTTGCCCTTGGGATCGAAGTCCGAACCGCCCTTTCCCCCGCCCATCGGAAGGGTCGTCAGCGCGTTCTTGAACACCTGCTCGAAGGCCAGGAACTTCAGCAGGCCCAGGTAGACGCTCGGGTGGAACCGCAGTCCGCCCTTGTAGGGCCCGATGGCGGAGTTCATCTCCACGCGGAACCCGCGGTTGATGCAGACCTCGCCGTGGTCGTCCATCCAGGGAACCCGGAACATGACCACGCGCTCGGGCTCGATGATCCGCTCGAGGACCTTGGCCTCACGGAACTCCGGATGCCGGTCGAGCGCGATCTCGACGGACTCGGCGACCTCGCGGACGGCTTGGTGGAACTCGGCCTCTCCCCTGTTCCGGGCTTCGACGTCGGCCATCAGCTGGTCGATGTAGCCACTCATCACCCACCCCCTTCCGAGGTGCGATCCCCGAACCGAACTGGTCGGGTGCGGCGAGCATCCCTTCCGCGGCCCCTGCCGACCGCGTCCGATCGTCCCTGCCCGTGAGGGTCGTCCGGGCCCCGGCCTGTGGATTTGCCGCCCCCCGGCGCGTGCGTTCCGCACGCGGCCCTCCCGGGGCGGGCCGCCCGGCCCGTGCCGGCCGGGTGACGGCCAACGACACTCGCCGCCGGGAGGTGGTCCCGATGCCGGCCACGTTCGGATTCCCCCGCATGCATCTGGAGGCGGGCGAACGGCGGGCGTTCCTGCCGGGCCTCATGGCCGACCTCGACGCGACCAGCGCGGAGGCGATCGTCGTCGAGGAGGGCTACGGCGACGCCATGGGCGTGGCGATCGAGGACTACCTCGGCGCGTCGGCGAAGCTCCGGGTCGGCACGTGGGAGGAGTGCCTCGGCCAGGACGTCGTGGTCCAGGTTCGATGCCCGAACGACCGGGCCCTCGAGCGGATCCGGCCGGACTCGCTCCTCCTCGCGATGCTCCACTACCCCACGCGGCCGGGCCGGGTGGCGATGCTCGCGCAGCTCGGGATCCGCTGCGTCAGCCTCGACTCGATCGAAGACGACCTCGGCCGCAGGCTCGTCGAGAACATGCACGCGGTCGGGTGGAACGGCATTCGCGCGGCGTTCCGGGAGCTCGCGACGACCTACCGGCGGTTCGACGCCCCCGGGCGCCGGCCGATCCGCGTGACGGTGCTCGGGGCCGGCTCCGTCGCCGGGCACGCGATCCAGGCGGCGACGCACTACGGCGACGACGACCTGCACCGGCGGCTCGGCTCGCGGCACGTGCTCGGCGTCGAGGTGACGGTGCTCGACCAGGCGGTGACGTGGGACGAGAACACCATGCTGTCCCGCCTCGAGCGGACCGACGTGCTCGTCGACGCCACGCGGCGGCCCGACCCGACAAAGCCCGTCATCCCGAACGAGTGGATGGAGGCACTCCCGCAGCACGCTGTGGTCCTCGACCTCGCGGCCGATCCCTACGACTTCGCCACCTCGCCGCCGCAGGTCAAGGCCATCGAGGGGCTCCCGCAGGGTTCGCTCGACCAGTACGTCTTCGCGCCCGACGACCCGGTCTACAAGGAGATGGACCACCGCGTCGACACGGCGAACCGCCGCCTCGCCGTGTCCTGCTACTCGTGGCCGGGGGTCGAGCCGCTGGCGTGCATGGAGGTCTACAGCCGCCAGGTGGAGCCGTTCCTCCGCGTGATCCTCGAGCGACCGCTCGAGTCCTGGGACGAGGTCCACGGAACGCACGACGAACGGGCGATCGCCCGTGCGGAGCTCGGCCGGTGGCGGAGGAGGCATCCGCGATGACGACGCCAGCACCGACGGCGATGACGTTCGGGTTCCCCCGGATGCGGAAGGAGCCCGGCGAGCGGCGCGACTTCCTCCCGGGCATGGTGTCGGCGATCACCCGGTCCGGGTGCCCCGTGCTGGTGGAATCCGGCCTCGGCGCCGGCATGGGCTACACCGACGACGAGTATCGGGCGGCGTCCCCGCTGGTCGAGATCACGGGCGACCGCGGCGTGTACGCCGCCGACGTGGTGGTCACGCTGCGGGCCCCGGAGGACCGGTTCGCGTGGATGCGGCCCGGCGCCACGCTGGTCTCGATGTTGCACTTCCCGACCCGGCCGGGGCGGATCGCGCGGCTCGCGTCGCTCGGGCTCCAAGCCATCGCGCTCGACTGCATCGTCGACGACGACGGCCGGCGTCTGGTGGAGAACATGCGAGCGGTCGGCTGGAACGGCGTCGAGGCCGCGTTCGACGCGCTGGCGAGGACGCACCCGGGGCTGACCGACCGGACCCGGGGGCCGGTCCGGGTCACGGTGATGGGCGCGGGCGAGGTCGGCAGGCACGCCGTGGAGGCGGCCACGAAGTACGGCAGCCTCGAACGCAACCAGACGTTCGCGGATCTCCGGCTGCCCGGGGTCCTGGTGTCGGTCGTGGGGCGGAACATGACCGGCCGGGTCCCCGAGATGCGGGCCCTCCTCGCCAACACCGACGTGCTGGTCGACGCCACGCAGCGCTCCGACCCGTCACGCCCGGTGATCCCGAACCGCTGGCTCGCCGCACTGCCGACCGGCGCGGTGATCTGCGACCTCGTCGTCGACCCGTACCAGCCACAGGCGATCCCGCCGACCGTTCGCGGCATCGAGGGCATCCCCCAGGGCGACCTCGACCAGTGGACGTTCTTCCCGGACGACCCGGCCTGGTGCCGGACGATCCCCGCCGGGGTGTCGACCCGCAACCGGCGGACGGTCGTGTCGAGCTACTCGTGGCCGGGGATCCACCCGGAGGCCTGCATGCGGACGTACGAACGCCAGCTGGCGCCGCTGCTGGTCGCCCTGGCGGAGCGCGGCGGCGTCCGGGGCCTGCGCGCCGACCACGGGATGCTCGAGCGAGCCCTCCGCCGGGCGAGCCTGCGCTCGTGGACCCCGGGGCCGGCCGGGCGCGAGGAGCCCGCTGCGCTGCCCGCCCTGGCCGGCGCTTGAGGGCCACGCCTCCCGCCGGGAAGGGGGCCAACGGCCCTCGGGGCCGCGGAGACCGGCGCGTAGCGTCCCTCGTGGTCGCCGCCGGCGGCCCCGAGATCGACGTTGACGGACGACGGAGGCACGTGATGGCCAGAGCGGCGACGCATCCCATCGGACACGGAACGGCACGCGGACGGGGGCGCGCGCTCTCGGCGGGCTTCTGGATCGGCATCGGGGTCGCGGTGGTGGCCGTCGTGGTCCTCGCGGTGGTGCTGGCGAACGTGTCGTCGTCGAACGGCGGCGGGTCGAGGACCAGCTCGGTGTCGGTCTCGGGTCCCGCGCGCAGCTCCATGCTGCAGACCGGCGACAAGGTCCCCGCGTTCTCGGGGCCCGGACTGACGGGCGGCCGGGTCGGCTCTGCGCAGTTCGCCGGCCACCCCGCCGTCCTGGAGATCTGGGCGCCGTGGTGCCCGCACTGCCAGGCCGAGCTGCCGATCATGGGCCAGGTCGCGCCCCAGTTCCCGGGGGTCGAGGTCGTCATGATCGAGACCGCGATGGGACAGGAGCCCGGACCGTCGGGCGAGGGGTTCTTCGCGCAGCACCACCTGACGTTCCCGAGCGCGGTCGACGACGCGAACGGCACGCTCGCCGCCGCGATGGGGGTTCAGGGGTTCCCGACGGTGTACTTCGTGGGCTCGGACGGCCGGGTGGTGGACTCGTTCACCGGCGAAGCGTCGGCCCCGGCGATCGCCGGGAAGTTCCGCGAGCTCCAGAGCCTCGAGCAGTAGGGATCCCGGCTCGCCCCCGAAGCTAGCGCGAGGTCGCGCGGCGGCCGACGAGGAAGTAGGAGACCGGCAGCACCCCGGCCGAGCCGATCACCGCCACCGACGTCGCCCACAGCCACTTCGGCCCGCGGATCTCGCTCGCCGGCCGGTTCTTCATGTCGATCAGCGCCGCGATCTTGAGGACGCCCTCCACCACCGCCACACCGACCAGCACCCGCCGTTGACCCTGGCTCAGGTCGCTCCACCGTCGCTTCATCGCGATCCGCCCTCCATTCCCCGTCATCGTAGCCGCGGTCGGTCCGATCCCGCCTCCGCCGCCCCGAGGCCGGCCTCAGCTCCCCGCCGGCGGGTCGATGGTGAGGTCGCCCTCCGGGTAGGAGCTCGGACCGAACGCCTCGATCGCCGACGGGTTCAGCGATTCGAGGAAGTTCGCCGAGAACGCCCCGGCGAACATCGACTCCCCCAGCCGGGCCGGCGCCACGCCGCTCTCGCGGTTCGCCTTCAGGTTGTCGGCGATCGTCTGCGCCGCGACGAACCGCGCGACGTCCTCGGCCGTCACGCCCTCGCGCCGCATCGCCGCGTGGTCCAGGAAGATCTCCGTCGCCGACAGCTGCTGCACGAGCCTGCCGAACCGGGCGTCGATCGAGACCCGGAGCTGCTGCCCGTCGATGCGCCACCCTCCGGTGAGCTCCGGGAGCGGCTGCTGGCCGTGGTCGGCCGTGAGCGCGAGCACGTAGTTCTCGCGGCCGACCTGCCGGTCGAGGGCCGAACGCAGCCGCCCGACCTGCTCGTCTACCGCGCTCAGGACGTCGCCCTCCTCGGGCGAAACCACGTTCCACAGGTGGCCGGCCGTGTCCGGCCCCTTGAACTCGAGCCACAGCAGGTCGGGCACGTCGTCGCCCCCGAACCGGCCGTCGTGCAGGAGCTTCAACGCCGCGTCCCCGGTGAACTGCATGAAGGCCGACGTCCCGACCCGCTGATCCGGGTCCGCGAGCAGCGACTCGATCGGCTGCGAGAACCACTTCCCGTCGATCACCCCGTCCCGAGCGTCGAGTCCGGACTCGTGCGACCGGAGGTCGGCCAGGTCGGGGTCGCGGAACCCGGCCGGCAGCGAGTAGTCCCGCTCGTTCGTCCACCAGCGCATGGCCTTGGCGTCCCACAGCAGCGCGGGGTCGCGGTCGCCGCCCGGCGTGGCCGCGCCGTGACCGAGGAACCCCAGGTGCCAGCCCTCGTACGCGATGGCCCCGACCACCGGGCGGTTCCCGTTCGTGAGGTCCCACTGGTCCGACAGCGTCGGGACGCGCAGGAACCGGGGATCCGCCCGGTCGAGCCAGGTGTCGATCACCTTCGCGTCCGGCCCGCGCATCTGGTTCCCGGGGATGCCGGCCTTCGCCGGGTAGTCGCCGGTTCCCATCGTCGCGTGGATCGCGCCCGTGATGGAGGGCGCCGAGCCGTTCGTCGCATTGGCGTAGCTGGTGCCGTCGCGGATCAGGCGTTCGATGTTCGGCCAGGCGCCGGGGTGCAGCTGGAGCGTGTTCCAGCCACCGCCGTCGACCACCACCGTCACGACGAGCTTCGGCGGCGCGGTCCCGGAGGAGATCTCCGGCAGCGCCGTCCCGTCCGCCGTGAACGAGGTGTCCGCGAGCAGCTTCGCGTACGTGGGTGCCATCGAAGCGAGGTCGGTGGGCGTGTACACCGTCCGGCCGGCGGGAACGCGGCCGGGGCCGTAGAAGAGCAGCGGAACCCGCGCGAGCGACGCCCACGGCATTGGGTGCGCGGTGTCGGCGTTCGGCGCGCCGCCCGTGACCCCGCACGCGTCCTTGGACACCGCGACGAAGTTCCCGGGCCGCGGAACGAGGAATACGTCCCCCGAGCGGCCCGGGACATGGCCACGCCAGATCGACGTCATGACCTGGGCGCCGAGTTGGTCGGCCATGTCGGGCTCGGTAGGCTCAGCGGCCGGTGGGGGCGCGGGATGCGAGCACGCCGAACCGGCGACGAGCAGGAGCACGGCGGCCAGGCCGCCAGCGCGCGAGCGCCATCCGCGGTTCACGCGGCCAGCATCGGCGGGCGCGCCGGCGCTCAGGAGGGGCGGTCGGCCCGCCCGCCGGGGGGTCCTTCGGCCGGGTCGCCGGCGCCACGACGATGTCGCAGAAGGGTTCGAACGTCCCGACCTTCCGGGGACGCACGCCCGTCGTCGGAGGCCAGGAGCGGACATAGGCTGGCGTTCGGAAGGAGGCCATCATGACGAGCACCGTCCGTGATGTGATGGTCAGCCCGGCCCTCGCGGTCTCCGAGTCGACCCACTTCAAGCAGATCGTCGCCCTGCTCGAACGCGAACGGATCGAGGCGGTCCCCGTCGTCGACGCGGCCGGCGTGGTCGTCGGCGTCGTCGGCGAGGAGGACCTGCTCGTGAAGGAGGAGGGGTGGATCGGCGTCGGCCGACGAGTCCGCCACCCCGGGCGCGGCCACACCGAGTCCCGCAAGCTGCATGGCCTCGTCGCCCACGACGTCATGTCCGCTCCGGCCGTGACGATCCGGCCGGACGCGACGGTCGCGGCAGCGGCACGGCTCATGACGGAACGCGGCGTCGGTCGCCTGCCGGTCGTCGATGACGACGGTCGCCCGGTGGGAATGGTCGCTCGGCGCGACCTGCTGACCGTGTTCCTGCGGCCCGATCGGGAGATCCGCGACGAGATCGTCCACCGGGTGCTGGGCGACGTGTTCGGCCTCGGCCCGGGCGCGGTTCCCGTTCGCGTCGAGGACGGCGTGGTCACCCTGGAGGGCCGCGTCGAGCGCCGCAGCGAGTTGCGGGTCCTGGCGGGCCTGGTCGAGGCGGTCGAGGGCGTCGTCGGCGTCGAGGTACGCACGACGTCGCAGGTCGACGACACCACACACCTGTTCGCCGAGACGCCCTGGCGCGCGTTCACCGGCGCCGGCCGGGTGTGACCGAGGGAGGAGGCGGCATGGACGAGGTCCGTGAGGTCAGCTGCCGGTACGCCTGCCGGAACTGCGGGCACGAGTGGCACGAGCGCTTCGAAGAGGTCGTGCACATCGGCCGGGGAGGCGAGGAGCACGACCTGTTCCTCCGTCGCGGCGTACCCTGTCCAAACCCGGAGCACGGAACCCGGTGCCCGCGTTGCGGCGACCTCCGAGTCGACCTGGCCGACGAGCACGTTCGCTCGGTATGACCGCGGCATCGCCCGCGCGACGATCCCGGCGAGCATCTGGATGCCTGCTGGCAGCGCCCGCGGCCGTCGCCGACTTCCCCAACGGGAACGTGTGGGCGGTTGGCGCAACCGTCCGCTCTCGGCACGCGGCCCCGTTGGTCATGCGGGTCGACGCCGGAGATTGATCCTCCGCACGCTCGCGGTTCGTCGTGCTCGCTCCGCCTTGGACGGCAGCCGCAGGCTCAGGCCGCTGCCGCAGCGCGACGGCGTTCTCCGATCCAGAGGTCCAGTCGGATCGCCACCCAGCCGATCGCGCCGACCGCGATCGACAGCAGCGTCTCCGCGGGCGGCAGGGCGGTGGTCCCGAGCAGGTCGCGGATCGCCGGCACGTAGAGCCCGGCGAGGATCAGCGCGAGCGACCCCAGCGCGGCGAGCGGCAGGAACGGGTTCTCGCGGGTCCACTGCTTCGAACGCAACCCCATCGCCACGCCCAGCTGCAGGCTGACCATCGTCACGAACAGCATGCTCTGCCACGCATGTCCCGCGGCCATGCCCCACCGTCCGAACGCGAGCGCCACCCCGCCGACCACCAGGCTCATCCGCAGCACCCGCTGCCACAGCCCGTCCCCGAGCACGCTCTCCGCGGGCGGCCGGGGCGGCCGCCGCATGACGAACGGGTCCACCGGTTCGGCGCCCATGGCCACGCCGGTGAGCCCGTGGGTGAGCAGGTTGATCCACAGGATCTGCGCGGCGAGGAGCGGCACGCCGAGCCCGACGAACGGCCCGAGCAGCATCACCAGGATCTCCGCGGCGCCGCCCGACAGCCCGAAGATCAGGAACCGGCGGATGTTCGCGTAGACGCGCCGGCCCTCCTCGACGGCATCGACGACCGTTCCCAGCTCGTCGTCGGCGAGCACGAGGTCGGCCGCCTGACGCGCCACCTCTGTCCCACGGTGGCCCATTGCGACCCCGATGTCCGAACGCCGGAGCGCCGGAGCGTCGTTCACGCCGTCCCCGGTCATCGCGACTATGGCGCCGCGATCGCGCCAGGCCTGGATGATGTCGAGCTTCTGTTCCGGGGCCACCCGGGCGAACACCCGCGCCTCCGTCAGGTCGGGAACCTCCCCGTCCCGGATCTGCGCGCCGGTGACGACGCGGCCGTCGGCTTCGTCGACGAGGCCGACCGCCAGCGCCACCGATCGGGCCGTCGCCGGGTGGTCGCCGGTGAGCAGTACCGGCGTGATCCCGGCCGCGCGGCACGCCTCGACGGTGGCGAGGGCCGTGGGCTTCGGCGGGTCGGCGATTCCCACCAGGCCGAGCACGCGGAGCCCGTCCGCCAGGTGCCGGTCCTCGGTCGGCCACCGCTCCACACGCCCGGCTGCGACCGCCAGCACCCGGAACCCGCGGTCGGCCATGTCGCCTGCCGGTTGCAGGGCGTCATCGCCGTCAGCGCCGAGCCCGACGATTGCTTCGGGCGATCCCTTCACCACCACGAGGAACCCGTCGCCGTCGCGGTGGACGGTGGTCATGCGCTGGGTCACGCTGTCGAACGGCACCTCGTCGATCCGCGGGTGGCGGCGGTCCAGGACGGCGCGGGAGATTCCGGCCTTGCCCGCCGCCACGAGGAGCGCGACCTCGGTCGGGTCGCCGAGGCCCGACCAGCGCTCGCCCGGACGCGCGGGGGCGACGAGGGCGGCGTCGTTGCAGAGCACCCCGGCCTCCAGCAGCGCGACGACGTCGGACGCGTGGTCGGGATCGAGCGACCGGCCGTCGACGAGGACCTCGCCGCCGGGTTCGTAGCCGTCCCCCGTGATGGTCGCCGACCGCAGCGGCGTCCACGTCGCCTGCACGACCATCCGGCCCTGGGTGAGCGTCCCGGTCTTGTCCGTCCCGAGCACGGTCACCGAGCCCAGCGTCTCGACGGCCGGCAGGCGGCGCACGACCGCGTGGCGTGCGGCCATCCGGCGGGCGCCGAGCGCCAGGCTCAGCGTGACCACCGCCGGCAGCGACTCCGGCACGGCGGCCACCGCCAGGCTGATCGCGGTCACGACCATCAGCTCGGTCGGCTGTCCGCGAAGCAGCCCGAGCGCCAGCACCACCGCGCTCAGGCCGACGGCCACCGCGGCCAGCACCCGCCCCAGGCCGGCCAGGCGGTGCTGCAGCGGCGTCATCTGCGGCCCGGTGTCCACGAGCGCCGCGATCCGTCCGAGCGCGCTCGCCGAACCGGTGGCGGTGACCTCGACGACCGCGCGGCCCCGGGCGACCACGGTCCCGGCGCCCACGGCGTCCCCGGGCCCGTCGACGTGGGCGCCCCGCTTCCCCACCGGAACGGATTCGCCGGTGAGCGCGGACTCGTCGACCATGAGCGCCGACGCCTCCACAACGACGCCGTCTGCCGGAACGAAGTCCCCCTCCCCGAGCCGAACGACGTCCCCGGGCACCAGCTCGCTCGTCGGGACCTTCGATTCCCGGCCATCGCGCACCACGCGAACCGCCGGCATCGTCATCTCGGACAGGGCGGTGACCGCGCGGTCCGCGCGGAGCTCCTGGACGACGCCGACCGCCGAGTTCACGACGACCACCAGCGCGATCACGGCGAAGTCGGTCAGGTCGCCGGTCACGAGCGTCAGGACGCAGGCGGCGAGCAGCACGAGGATGAGCGGATCGCGCAGCTGCATCCAGGTGCTCGACCACACGGTGACGCGCCGGCGCGCGGCGACCGCGTTCGGGCCGAGCTCGGCGAGCAGCCGCGCGGCCTCCGCGCTCGAGAGCCCGGCGGGTCCGGCGGGTCCGGCGGGTCCGGCCGGAGCGTCGTGATGTGCCGTCGCGGTGGCGCTCAGCGAGGGTCCCTGCCTCCGATCCGGATGCAGCCGATCCCGGATCGATTCGATTCGTTCAGAGTTCCATGCTCGGGCCGGGGATGGAACCGGGCCACGGACGAACGGCCCGTCCGCTGCGGTCCATCCGCCGACATGCGCGATGGCGAGGCACACCACAGGGCTCACGACAGGGCTTCCGCGGCGCCCGGGGTGCCGCGTTCAGAGGTAGCTCGCCGCCTTCGCCTGCGCGGTGAGCTCGTGGCGGAAGTCGGGGCGCGAGATCGAGATGAGCTCCCGGGCCCGTTCACCGATCGTCTTGCCGTACAGCTCGGCCACCCCGTACTCGGTGACGACGGTGCGGGCGTGAGCCCGGGTGGTCACGACGCCGGCCCCCCGCTGGAGCTCGCACACGATGCGCGAGACGGTGCCTTGTGAAGCCGTCGCGGGCAGCGCGATGATCGCCCGGCCCTCGTCGGCGAGCGACGCTCCGCGCACGAAGTCCATCTGTCCGCCCACGCCGCTGTACAGCCGGGTCCCGATCGAGTCGGCGCACACCTGCCCGGTGAGATCGACCTCGATGGCCGAGTTGATCGCGGTCATCCGGCGGAACGCCCGGATGCGGTGGGTGTCGTTCGTGTAGTCGGCGGGGCGCATCTCGACCATGGGGTTGTCGTCGACGAACGAGTACAGCCGCCGCGTCCCCATCATGAAGTTCGCGACGATCTTGCCGCGGTTCTGCTCCTTCAGCGCCCCGGTGATCGCGCCGCATTCGACGAGGTCGACGACGACGTCGGTGAACATCTCCGTGTGGACGCCGAGGTCGCGCTTGTCCCGCAGGAACAGCGCGGTCGCCGCCGGGATGGCCCCGATCCCCATCTGCAGGCACGCGCCGTCGGGCACGAGCTCGGCGACGAACTGCCCGATGCGCCGTTCGACCTCGCCGACGTCCTCCACCTTGTGCTCGTAGGGCAGGACGTCGACCTCGACGCCGAGGTCGATCTCGTCGACGTGGACGAAGCTCTCGCCGAGCGTGCGGGGCATCGACGAGTTGATCTGCGCGATCACCGTCTTCGCCGAGCGAACGGCCGCGAGCGACGCCTCGATCGAGGTCCCGAGCGAGCAGTACCCGTGCTCGTCCGGCGGCGAGACGTTGATCAGCGCGGCCGCGAGCCGCATCTCGCCCGAATAGAACAGGTCCGGGATGTCGTGGAGGAACACCGGCACGTAGTCGGCACGCCCTTCGTTGACGGCGGCGCGGGCGTTCGGGCCGATGAACAGGGCGACGTGGCGGAAGTGGCCCGCCATCTCCGGCGCGAGGTGCGGCCCCGGCCCCTCGACGTGGAGGTGGACGACCTGGACGTTCTCCAGCTCGGGCGCGCGCTGGACGAGCGCGTCGATCAGGACTGAAGGGACCGCGGCGGCGGCCTGCAGGTAGATGCGGTCGCCCGAGCGGATCCCGGCGACCGCCTCCGCGGCGTCGACGATCCTCATCACGCCCGAGTGTAGGGGTCGCCGGGTTCCGCTCGATGCGGGCCGTGTGCCATCGTCAGGCCTTCGCCGGGTGGCCGGCGTGGCGCCGCGCGCCGACGCCCGCGGTCGCGTGACGGATCGTGGCCATCAGCCACATGCCGAGGACGTCGATCACGAGGGCCGTGAACAGCACCTCTGAACCCGAAATCACGCCGGCGATCATCAGCACCAGCGCCAGCATGCCGAACGCACTCAGCACCCGGACGCCCCGATCCTTCATCTCGGACTCGATCGCGCGGCCGGAGCCCGCCGTGATGCACATCGCGAACCCGACCAACCCCACCGCCAGCGACCCGAACCGGTACGACGCCAGCAGTGGCCAGCCCCAGTCGTTCGTCACGGCGAGCGCGATCAGCACGACGGCCGCGGCCAGGACGGTCGCCACTGCATCCCTCCAGGTGAGACCCATCGCCGCCTCCCTTCTTCCGTTCACCTCCACGGTCACAGCCGCGCAAGCGACCCGGTGGGGACGAGGGTCCCTCCGTTCGAAGGCACTCCGACGGGTCGGCTTCCACGTCGAACGGCCGCGGCTGCCGAAGTTGCCGCCCCCCTCACCCGCCGTCGGCGTGACGCTTGCCGGTCCGCTCGTACGTTCGGTGTGGACGCCCTCGAGTCCCGAGGAGGTGGGCGACATGCCGTACGTGATCACCGAACCGTGCATCGACGTGCACGACCGGGCCTGTGTCGAGGAGTGCCCGGTCGACTGCATCTACGACGGGCTCCGCAAGAGCTACATCCACCCGGACGAGTGCGTGGAATGCGGGGCCTGCGTTCCCGTGTGTCCGGTGCAGGCCATCTACGAGGAGAGCGACGTGCCACGGGAGTGGCGGCCGTACATCGACGTGGATCGGGAGTTCTTCTCCGAGCAGGTCACCGGGCTGGAGTCGCCGGGCGGGGCCGTTCGGTTCGGCGTGCTGGGCGTCGACCACCCCTACGTGGCGGCGCTGGAACCGCCGGCGGGCTGATCGACACCGGGGTTCGCGAGATCCTCGTCGGTCGCGAACCGGAACCCCACCCCGCGCACCGTCGTGATGTACCGCGGCCGCGCGGAGTCCTCCTCGATCCGTTCCCGCAGCCGGGCGACGTGGACGTCGAGCGTCCGCCCCGAGCCGAACCACTCCCCGCCCCAAAGCTCCTCGAGCAGCGTCTCCCGCCGGACGACGCGTCCCGCCTCGCGCATCAGCAGCAGCAGCACATCGAACTGCCGAGCCGGCAGCGCCTCGAGCGTGCCGCGCACGGTCACGGTATGCGTGGCCGGGTCGATGGCCACGCCGCCGATCTCGAGGGGCTCCGCCGGCTGTGTGCTCCCCGCACGGCGGAGGACGGTTCGCAGGCGGGCCACCAGCTCGCGCGACGAGAACGGCTTCACGACGTAGTCGTCCGCGCCGAGCTCCAACCCGACGACGCGGTCGACCAGGTCCGCCCGCGCGCTCAGCATCACGATCGGGACGTCGGAGGTCGCCCGCAGCTCCCGGCACACGTCGCGGCCGTCCCCGTCCGGCAGCACCAGGTCGAGCACGACCGCCTCGGGGCGCCACTCGGCGGCCGCGGTCCTGGCCTCCGAGGCGGTCGAGGCGATCCGGGGCACGAACCCCTC
>DATLUW010000073.1:0-2241 GCA_035577825.1 Actinomycetota bacterium
GGACGCTCGCAATGACGGTTCCCGGCTCCGACGGGTCGACGGCCACCTGGTTGCCGACGTAGCAGACGTCGCTGTCGCACGGCTCGCCGACCACCGGTGACCAGTGGAACCCTCCGTCCGTGGTCTGCTGCAGCTGCGACCCGTCGAACGCGTACAGGACACCCTCGAGCGCGGGGTCGACCGCCAGCCGCGATGGCCACAGCCCCCGGCGGAAACGGACCTTCCACGTGGCGCCGCCGTCCTCGCTCGCCCAGAACCGCTGTTCGTCGGTCACGTACACGATGTCGTGGTCGACCGCGTCGACCGCAATCACGACGCGGAGGTAGGGTTCGAACCCGGTCGGCGTCCAGGTTCGGCCCGCATCGGTCGACTTCACGATGCCGACGTTCGCGGCCTCGGCGTAGACGACGTCGTCGTCCACCGGATCGACCGCCATCGCCGTGATCGACAGTCCGTACGGGCCCTCGGACGTCCAGCGTGCGGCGCCGGCCCGAGCGGGCTGGGGCACGACCAGCAGCGCCGTCATCAGAACGGCGATGGTCCAGGTCGCGAGCAGCCCTCGGCGGATCATGGAGTTCCCCCGCTCGGATCGTAGTCAGCCCCCCGGCGGCCGTCGAGATGTGCGGCACCGGTCGCGAACGCGACACACGAGGCCGTCAGCGACCGCAGGGCGCTCCGCCTAGACTCCGCCCGGACGAAGGGGGCGAACGATGGGTGACCTCGAGGTCGTGACGTACCGGCCGGAGCCGGCCGAGTTCGCGTGGACGTTCGGCGGCGTGCCGCCGGTTCGGACGGTCGAACCCGGCAGCGTGCTGGAGCTCTGGACGGAGGACGCGTTCGGCGGGCACGTGCGCGGGCCCGACGACCTCGTCAGCCGGGTGATCGAGTTCCCGTTCGTCAATCCGCAGACGGGACCGTTCCACGTCGAGGGCGCGGAGCCGGGCGACACGCTCGCCATCCACTTCGTGTCGATCGAACCCAGCCGGGACTGGGCGGCGTCGACGACGATCCCGCTGTTCGGCTCGCTGACCCAGACGCACACCACGGCCGGCCTGCAGGAGCCGCTCGAGGAGATCGTCTGGATGTACGAGGTCGACCGTTCGAAGCGAACCGTCACGTACCGGTCGCTCCGCGGCGACCACGTCACCGAGCTGCCGCTCGACCCGATGCACGGAACCGTCGGCGTCGCTCCGGCGAGCTTCGAGGCACGTTCGTCACTGGTCCCCGACGCGCACGGCGGGAACATGGACACGCCCGAGATGCGCGCCGGCGCCACCTGCTACCTCGGCGTGAACGTCGAGGGCGCGCTGTTCTCGATCGGCGACGGCCACTGCCGCCAGGGCGAGGGCGAGTCGTGCGGCTGCGCGGTCGAGGCGGCGATGGACACCGTGATCGTGGTCGACCTGATCAAGGGAACGCCGACGCCCTGGCCGCGCCTGGAGAACGACGTGTACCTCATGAGCGCGGGGTCGCAGAAGCCGCTCGAGGACGCGTTCCGCATCTCGCAGCTCGACATGTGCGAGTGGATGGCGGCGCAGTTCGGGTTCGACCGGCTGGACGCCTACCAGCTGCTCACGCAGGCATCCGAGACGCCCATCGCGAACGTCGTCGACCCCAACTACACGGTGATCACGAAGCTCCGGAAGGCCTACCTGCCCTCGATCGACGCGTACGGTGGGATGCACGCCCGCCTGCTGGAGATGGCGGCGGCGTACCGCAGCGCGAAGGGCTGACGCGAAACCTTCCCTCGACCTTCCGCACCCCTCGGGCGTACGCTCCCAGCAGGGTCGGTCGTTCGATGCGAGCGGAGGATCGGTGGGCGAGCAACGCGGGGACGGAACCGAACAACCACCCGTGCCGCCCATGCCCGGCGACCCTCCCGGAGCGCCGTCGGTGCCTCCCGCCCCGCCGCCGCCCGAGGGCACCACCGACAGCCCCGAGGACGAACGCGATGACGCCGCTGCGGCGGCGGCCGCGGGCGCCGGGGCCGGTGGCGCCACGGGCGTCGGTGCCGGTGCGGGAGGCGCCGGCGGTCTCGCCGACACCGCGGGCGGGACGGTCCCCGGCTCGACGCCGGGGGCGGGACCGACGGCGCCGGGGGGCACGGGTGCGAGCGGACCGACGGCGCCGGGGAGCACGGGAGCTTCGGGACCCACGGCGCCCGGCGGCGCACCGGGGGCGAGTGGCCCAACGGCTCCCGGCGGGCAGGGGGGACCGGGATCCGCACCGACGACCCCGGGC
>DATLUW010000074.1:0-3111 GCA_035577825.1 Actinomycetota bacterium
CAAGCAGAATCTCCGCGTGGTGCGCGTGGGCGACGCGGTCGTCGAGCCGTACGAGGTCCGGGCGATCGCCGGCGCCGCGCTGGTGCAGGACCCGGATGCGATCGTCGAACGCCGCGGCGAGATGACCGTGGCCTCCGCGCGCGAGCCCACCGAGGACGAATGGCGCGACCTGCTGTTCGCGTGGACGGTCGCGGCCCGCGTGAAGTCGAACGCGATCGTGTTCGCCTCGGCCGGGGCGACGGTCGGCGTCGGCGCCGGCCAGATGTCGCGCGTGGACTCGGTCGACATCGCCTCGCGCAAGGCCGGCGAGCGGGCGAAGGGCGCCGTGATGGCGAGCGACGCGTTCTTCCCGTTCCGCGACGGGATCGACCGGGCGGCCGAGGCCGGGATCACCGCGGTCATCCAGCCGGGCGGGTCGGTGAACGACGCCGAGGTCCTGGCCGCCTGCGAGGAGCACGGCATGGCCGTCGTGCTCACCGGCCGCCGCCACTTCCGCCACTAGCTTGTCCGCGGGGCCGGAGCCGGGCGACACGCGCGAGCCGACGACGCCCTCCGGCGGGCTCCTTCGCCGGAACCCGGCCTCCGGCGGTTCTGGTTCGGGCGGGTCGCGCCGCACCTCGGCGACGGCGCGGCGACGACGGCGATCGTGCTGTTCGTCGAGGCGACCCGCGGCACGGGCGTCGCGGTCGGCGCGGTCGGCGCGCTGCTCTCGCTCGCGATGCTGCCCCGGAAGGCGCTCCTGCGTCCGGCGAAGCCCTGACGGTCCGAGCGCCCGCCACGTAGGATGCGCGACCGTGGCGGCACGGATCATCGACGGGAAGGCGGTCGCGGCGGACGTCCGCGCCGAGGTGGCAGAGCGCGTCCGCGCCCTCGTCGAGGGGGGGCACACGCCGGGCCTCGCGGCCGTCCTGGTCGGCGACGATCCGGCCTCGCACGTCTACGTGAGCGCGAAGCAGAAGGACTGCGCGGAGGTCGGCATCGCGTCCCAGCGCATCGAGCTCCCCGCGGACGCCTCGCAGGAGACGCTGCTCGCCGAGATCGCCCGCCTGAACGCCGACCCCGCGGTGACCGGCATGATCGTGCAGCTCCCGGTCCCGGACCACATCGACGAGCTCGCGGTGCAGATGGCGATCGACCCGCTCAAGGACGTCGACGGCCTGCATCCCGCCAACGTCGGACTGATGGTCCGGGGCGAGGCCTCGTTCCTCGCGGCGACGCCGTTCGGCATCGCCGAGGTGCTGTACCGGTCGGGCATCGGGACGAACGGCGCGGAGGTCGTGATCGTGGGGCGCGGCGGCCTGGTCGGCATGCCGCTCTCGATCATGCTCGCCCAGAAGTCCTCCCGCGGGAACGCGACCGTGACGCTCTGCCACACGGGGACGGTCGACCTCGCGGCCCACACGACGCGGGCGGACATCCTGGTGGTGGCCGCCGGGCGCATCGCCACCGTGACCGGCGAGATGGTCAAGCCGGGAGCGACCGTGATCGACGTCGGGACGAACCGCGGCCCCGACGGCAAGCTCGTCGGCGACGTCGCGTTCGACGAGGTTGCCGAGGTGGCCGGCGCCATCACGCCGGTGCCGGGCGGCGTCGGCCCGATGACCCGCGCCATGCTGCTGGTGAACACCGTGGCCGCGGCCGAGCGAGCCGCGCGCTCGGCGTGACGCGTCCCCACAGCCGCCTCGAGCGCATCCTTCGGGGGGGCACGTTCGCCGTGACGGCGGAGGTCGTGCCGCCGCGCTCGGCCGATCCCCGCCCCGTCACCGACCAGGCCCGCGCGCTGGTCGGGTTCGCCGACGCGGTGAACGTGACCGACAACCCGACCGGGGCCGTCCACATGACGCCCCTGGCGGGCTGCGCGATGGTGGCGGAGGCCGGGCTCGAGCCGGTTCTGCAGCTCACCTGCCGCGACCGGAACCGCCTCGGCCTGACGAGCGACCTCCTCGGCGGCTGGGCGCTCGGGGCCCGGAACGTGCTGTGCCTGTCCGGCGACCCCACGTCGCTCGGCGACCACCCGGATGCGAAGGGCGTGTTCGACCTCGACGTGATGGAGCTCGTGCGGCTGGCCGCGACGCTCCGGTCGGAGGGTCGTTCGCTCTCGGGGCAGGACATGCGCCCGGCGCCGCGGTTCTTCATCGGGGTCGCCGAGCTGCCGCTGCTGAAGGGGAACGACCCGGGCCGCCTCGAGCGCAAGGCCGACGCGGGGGCCGCATTCGTCCAGACCCAGATCGTGTACGACGTGGACGCGTTCGGCGAGTGGGCCGAGGGCGTGCGGGCGCGCGGCCTGTTCGAACGGATGTCGGTCCTCGCCGGCGTCGCGCCGCCGCGGAGCCCGCGATCCGCCCGCTACCTGCGCGACCACCTCCCGGGCGTGATCGTGCCCGACGCGGTGATCGAGCGGCTCGAGGAGGCCGGCCCGGACGGTTCCGAGGACGCCGGCGTCGACCTCACCGTGGACGTGGTCCGCCGCCTGCGGGAGATCGAGGGCGTGGCCGGCGTGCACGTCATGGGCCTCGGGCGGGAGGAGCCGGTCCGCCGGGTCATCGCCGGGGCAGGGCTGCTGCCCCGCCCGCCCGGCGCTTGAGCCGCCCGATCGAGCCGGAGCTCCCGCCGGCCCGGCCGGGGGGGCCGCCGGACTGCCCACCGGCACCGCCCGTCGCGAGCGATCCCCGCGGCGTTCGCATAGGCTCCCCCGACACGGGGGAGAAGGGAGCCCGAAATGGCGGCCGAGATCGTTCGCATCGGAAACAGCGAGTACAAGAAGCGGGGCCCCATCGCCGTGTGGGCGATCGCCCTCGTCACTCTCGGCGTCTACTTCTTCGTCTGGTACTACAAGATCAACAAGGAGGCCCGCGAGTACCTCGGCGACGAGACCATCAAGCCCGGGGTGGCCGTGTGCGCCGTCCTGTTCGGCTGGATCTTGCTGCTCGTCCCGGTGATCATCTCGATCCTGAACACCGGGAAGCGGATCGCCCGGATGCAGCAGCACGCCGGGATCCAGGACCAGATCTCGCCCGGGGTCGGGCTGCTGCTGTTCCTGATCGCGCGGCTCGACATGCCGTACATGCAGGAGCACCTGAACCGCATCTGGAACCGCTACCTCCAGGCCCA
>DATLUW010000075.1:0-2683 GCA_035577825.1 Actinomycetota bacterium
CGCTCGCGGCCGGGTACTCGTCGCCCACGCCGGGGAATGAGCGCTCCCCGAGGGGGGCCGGTGCCCGATGGGACCTGGGCATTGGTTCCGGTTCTGCCGTCTCGGGGAGCAGTCCCGAGGGTACAACTGACCTATGACGAATACGCAAGCGTGGATCCTGGTGGTCGAAGTCGGCATCGTGGCGCTCGGCGCGCTCGTCGGCCTCGCCCGCCGGTAACTGTCCCACCCTCACGGTAGGATCCCCGGCCGGAAGCCTGCCGCTGAGACCTCGGACGAAACTCTTTACCGCCGGGTGGTCACCGACCATCGTCGGGAGCGGGGGGAGGCCGGCACGGCGGTAGGCTTCCATTCGCGGAAGGCGCTACCGAGGCCCCGCACGTCCCTCACTTTCCAGGGTCGGGGACTGTGCGGGGTCTCGGCGCGTCCGGGTTCCCCACAACTAGTGCGTAACGGGTTACTCTCTCAGGGTGGGGATCTTCCGACGTCGTGAGCTCACCGCCGGAGACGCACTCCTCGACGCGCTCGTCCCCCCCGCGGCGCGCACCGGTGCGGGACCGCCGGCGCCGGGCGAAATGCTCTCCGCCGCGCTGCCCCCGACTCGCGATGAGGCCATGCAGGTCCCGACGATCGCGCGTGGGCGGAATCTGATTTGCGGGACGATCGGCGCGCTTCCACTCCGCGCGTATCGGACCATGAGCGGGATGGTGTCCGAGGTGGACCCGCCCGCCTGGGCGGCGAACCCGGACCCCGACTACACGCGGCTTTGGACGTTCGCGAACACGTTGGACGATCTCCTGTTCCACGCCCGCGCCTACTGGCGGGTCCGGTCTCGTCTCGCGGGCGGGTTCCCCGGATCGTTCGAGTACCTGTCCCTCGACCGGGTCGGGTGGAGCTCTAGGTCCTCGACGCCGCTCCCGTGGGGTGTCCCATCGGAACGTGGTCCCGGGTACGTCCTCACTGTCGACGGCCGCCCGGTCCCTGACCAGGACGTCGTCCGGTTCGACGGCATCGGCGGCCGGGGGATCCTCACCGACGGCGCCCGAGAGATCCGCACCGCCCTCGCATTGTCCGACGCGGCGCGCCGGTTCGCCGGTATGGAAATCCCGGTGGGGGTCCTGCGCGACACCGGCGCGGGCCTCGACCCCGATGAGGTGACCGACCTCCTCGCCAAGTGGGAGTCCGCGCGCCGGTCGCATACCACCGCGTACACCGGCCCGGATCTCGCGTACGAGACCGAGGGGAGCATGGATCCCGCCGCGTTGCAACTCGTGGAGGGCCGCCAGCAGTCGTCGGTGGAACTCGCCCGCCTCCTCGGCTTGTCCCCCGCCTACGTGGGCGCGCCTCTCGGCGCCGGGAACATGACGTACGCGAACCTCGACGCCGCACGCCGCGAACTCGTGGACACCTCGCTCGGATGGTGGATTTCGTCGCTCGAGCAGCGCCTCTCCATGGATGACGTGACCCCACGGGGGACGATGCTCCGCCTCGACGTCGACGCCCTGACCCGCGGTACGACGACGGAACGGTGGAACGCCTACTCCACCGCGTTCGCCATCGTCGACGAGACCGGCGCCCGCGCCATGACCGTCGCGGAGATCCGCGACCGGGAAGCATCGACACCGCCGGGCACCCGCCTCCCCGACGTGCCCGCGAGTCCCGCCGAGCTCGGGCCAACGTCCAGCCGTCCCGCTACCGCGGCCCCGAGCTCGGCGGCATGATCACCATGACCCGACCCCAGGCACCCGCACGCGACGCCATGCTCTACGTCACCGGCCGCACCGCGCCGACCGTCGCCGCGTCGCGCATCGTCGTCGGTCAGATCGTCCCGTGGGACGTCCCAGGACGTCCCACCGGCTACCCGGGCCCCGTCCGGTTCGCCGCCCATTCCCTCGACCTCGAGTCCCTCGCCGACGCGCCCCTCCTCCTCGACCATGAACCATCCCGACCCATCGGGATCGTCGCCGGCGCCTGGGACACCGCGGATGAGCTCCGCGCGTCGTGGCGCGTCGCGGACACCCAAGCCGGCTCCGATGCCCTCACGCTCGTGGAGCTCGGCGCCCGGTCCGGCCTGTCGGTCGGCGCCATCGTCCAGGACTACGTCCTCCAGGCGGAGACCGACACCGAAGTCCCGGAGCTCGTCGTCCTGTCCGCCCTCGTCCGAGAAGTGTCCCTCCTCACGTTCCCCGCGTATCGCACCGCACGCGCGTCCCGACCCTGAAATCCCAAGGAGCTCGTCACCATGACCGACCCGATCCACATCGCCGCCACCGAGTCCCCGACCGCGCTCACGTTCGACGCCGAGGGACGTCCCGTGATCGCCGCGGCGAACGTCGCGCCGCCGAGCTCCCCGGAACCGGTGGAGATCGCCGCCAGTGACGACACGCCACCCGCGTGGGCCGGTGAACTCGCCGCCGCGATGGCCGCCGGGGTCGGCACCGCCGTCGCCAACGCGCTCGCGTCGGCCCCCGCAGCCGCGCCCCCCGCGGTGACCCAGGCGCACGTCAACGCCGAGGCCCTCGACTACCTCCGCCCCGACGCGCCGCACTCCTTCGTCCGGGACGGTTTCGCGATGCGCGAATCCCGCGACGCCGACGCCGCCGCCCGGCTCGTCCGATTCGGCCGGATGGTCGAAGCGGGCGCGTTGCACTCCGGGTCGCCGTACGCCAACGCGCTCGTCGGTGAG
>DATLUW010000076.1:0-2773 GCA_035577825.1 Actinomycetota bacterium
CTTCGACGACCGGCGGCTGCGGGTGGAGTTCCGGTCGCCGGTCCGCGCGGTCGCGCCGGGCCAGAGCGTCGTGTGCTACCAGGACGACGAGCTCCTCGGCGGCGCGCGCATCCTCGCCGCCCACCGGTAGGCCGAGGGTGGCGAACGACCGCGGCCATCCGGTGTTCGCCTGGTGCTACGACCGCATGTCACGGTCGGACGAGCGCGCGGGGATGGCGGAGCACCGGCGCGACCTCCTGGCGGACGCGGCCGGGCGCGTCGTCGAGATCGGCGCCGGCACCGGCTTGAACTTCCGGCACTACCCGGCGGCGGTGCAGGAGGTCGCCGCCGTCGAGCCCGATCCGCACATGCTGCGCCGAGCGGTCGCCGCCGCGGAGGCGGAGGGCCAGGCGGTCCCGGTCGATATGCGCCGGGCGCGGGCCGAGGAGCTGCCCTTCGCCGACGGCGAGTTCGACGTCGCGGTGTCGACGCTGGTGCTGTGCAGCGTCTCGAACCCGGACCGCGCGCTCGGCGAGCTCCACCGGGTGCTCAAGCCCGGCGGGCGCCTGCTGTTCTTCGAGCACGTCCGCTCGACCGATCCGTCGGCGGCCCGGTGGCAGGATCGCCTGGACCGTCCGTGGGGCTGGGTCGCGGGCGGCTGCCACCCGAACCGCGACACGGTCGCGAACATCGAACGCGCCGGCTTCGAGGTGACCTCGCTCCGGCGGTTCCCCTGGGGGCCGCCCTCGCCGGGCCGCCCGCACGTGCGCGGCGCCGCCGTTCGCTGAAACGCCGAGCTGCCGAGCCGCCCGGCCGCACGCTCGGAACGAGCATCCCGGGGGGCGAGTTCGGTACGATCCGCCGGCCGGTCGAGGGACCGGGCGAGGGCGAGCCCACAGGAGGACCAGATGGCCGATCACCCGAACGCCGAGTTCGTGCGCACGGGCTACAACGCGTTCATCGCGGGCGACATGGAGTGGCTGAACGAGCACTTCGACGACACGATCGTCTGGCACGACCCGGGCGACAACCAGTTCTCGGGCGACCACAGCGGCCGCGACGAGGTGTTCGCGCACTTTGCGAAGCTGGTGGCCTACGCGACGCCGGAGTTCGACATCCACGACGTCGTGGCGAACGACGACCACGCGGTCGCGCTCGTGACGATCACGTCGACCAAGAACGACGGCAGCGGCGAGTCGTTCACGAACAAGTTCGTCCACGTGTTCCACGTGTCGAGCGGCGACGAGCCCCGCGTCCTCGAGTCCTGGATCATGAACGAGGACCAGGCCGGCTCCGACAAGTTCCTCGGCAAGGGCGAGTAGCCTTCCACCGTTCGCATCGCGCGCCCTCCGCGCATCCCTCGGGGTGTCGGAGGGCGCCGCTATGATCCCCGTGCGGGCGACCGGGGTCACCCGCCGGGAGGCCGTTCGTGCCGCTGCTCAAGAAGAAGCCGCAGTCCTTCACGCTGCAGATCCAGGACTTCGTCCTGCGCGTCCAGGCGCCGCAGGAGTACTACGAGGAGTCGCGCGCCGCAGCGCTGTCCATGTGGGAGCAGCTGCAGTCCTACTCGGTGCGCAATCCCGCGTTCCGGACCTCGAAGCGCCCGGTGGAGGTGCCGGACGACGCGCCGCCGGTGGCGCGCGAGATGGCCGAGGTCGCTGCATCGGCCGGGGTCGGGCCGGTGTTCACCGTGCAGGGCGCCCTGATCGACCACGTCGGGCGGTACCTGATCCGCAACGTGCACGAGGTGCTCGTGTCCTCGGGCGGCGACCACTTCATCCGATCGCGCAAGCGGCTGAAGCTGCCGGTGAGCCGCGGGCTCGACGGGGGCGGGCTGTCCGTCATCGTCGACCCCACGCGGGGGGTGGCCGGGGTCTCGACCACGCTCGGCAAGGGCGCGTTGCCGGCCGAGACTGTGGACGGGCTGGCCGTCGTGGCGTCGTCCTGTGCCCTGGCCGACGCGGCCGCCGCCGCGGCGATGGCCATCCTGGCCCGGCACGACTCCTTCCAGCGGGCGCTCGCGTACCTGCAGCGCATCGAGGGGGTGCGGGGCGCCGTCGTCGTGGAGGGCGAGCGCATCGGCGTCACGGGCGGTGTCGAGGTGGCAGCGTGACACCGCGGAAGGCCTCGCCCTCGCCGACCGGAGGGTCCGAGGAGCGGCGGCTCGCCGAGGCCAAGCCGCGCGTCGAGGAGCTGCGCGAACAGCTGAACCACCACTCGTACCGGTACCACGTCCTCGACGACCCGGAGGTCTCGGACGCCGAGTACGACGAGCTCATCCGCGAGCTCCGGGGACTCGAGGACGAGTTCCCCGAGCTGATCACGCCCGACAGCCCGACCCAGCGCGTCGGCGGCCCGCCGGCGAACCTGTTCGCGCCGGTGCAGCACCTGGTCCGGATGATGTCGCTCGACAACGCGTTCGGCCGCGAGGAGCTCGAGGCGTGGGGCGCGCGCGTCGAGCGGATCGTCGGGCCGGGCGCGGCGCGGTTCGCCTGCGAGCTGAAGATCGACGGCGTCGCGGTCGCGCTCACGTACGAATACGACGCCGCGGGCCGCCTTGCGCGCGTGCTCGCCGACGGCGTCGAGACGGAAGCGTACGCCTACGACGACAACGGCAACCGCACGTCACGCTCGCGCGACGGCGCGGCGGCGGAGGCCAGCACGTTCGACCTCGACGACTGCGTCCTCACCAGCGCCGCCGTCGCGTACGCGTACGACGACGACGGCGTCATGATCTCGGACGGCGTCAACACCGACGTCTACGACGCCCGCGGCGAGCTCTCGTCGCGCACGG
>DATLUW010000077.1:0-2975 GCA_035577825.1 Actinomycetota bacterium
CGGGATCGATCAGCAGGAGGGGTTCCCCGTGCTGGACGCGGGGATGTGCACCACGCTGCCCGGGATGTATGTCACCGGCTTCGCGGCCACGAAGGACTTCGGACCGTTCTTCGGGTTCGTCAAGGCGTCGCCGGCCGCGGCGTCGATCATCGTGAACGACCTGCTCGACCGCGCCGACTGGTCCCCGGCCGTCAGAGAAGGCGCTTCTCGAACCTGATCGCGCGCCGGGCGTAGCCGAGCGACTCGTAGAACGGCACCGACAGCGGGCTGTCGATCCACGTGTCGAGCTGCACCCGCGTGGCGCCGCGCTCGCGGGCCCACGACTCGATCGCCTCCATGAGCGCCCGGCCGGCTCCGTGGCGGCGCCATCGCGACGCGACGGCGAGCGCATTGACGAACACCCGCCGTTCCCCGTGTTCAATGGCCTGCTGCCACCTGGCCGAGTCGATCGGCTCCAGGATCCGCGCCTCGACGTGGCCGGCGATCTCGCCGTCCACGACGGCGACGATGTCGAGCTCGTCCGCGCCGCGTTCCCGCGCCAGGTCGTCCTCGATCCACTCCACGTAGCCGTCGGAGTCGGGCATCTGGAACAGCGACGGCGCGCCGGCCGAGTACGTGGCCGCACTGTCCAGGTGGCAGCGCGCGATGCCTTCGCCGTCGCCCGGCCTGGCGACCCGAACCTCCACGCCGGTTACGGCGGGCCCTCGACGTCGTCGCGGTCGTGCAGATGGAACAGGTTGAAGTGGGTGTGCCCCATGCACGTGTCCGAGATGAACGTCATCCCGGCCTCCTCGGCGATGCGCTGCGCCTCGTCCGAGTGGATGCCCTCCTGCAGCCACAGCACCTTCGCGCCGATGGCGGCGGCCTGCCGGGCGATCTCGGGCGTCTCCTCCGCCGGCCGGAACACGTCGACGACGTCGACCGGTTCGTCGATCTCCGCGAGCGAGGTCCGAACGGGCTCGCCGAGGATCTCGCCCCCGCGAGGGTTCACCGGGATGATCCGGTAGCCCTCCCGCTTGAGGTACGCGGGGATGCCGTGCGCGGGCTTGCGGGGGTTCTCCGACGCACCGACGACGGCGATCGTCTTCGTCTCCCCGTAGATGCGGCGGTACTCGTCCTCGCTCAGGTGCGCGCCCATCCGGTTCCTCCTTCGTTCCTCACGGCAAACGGTCAGTCCAGCAGGTCGCCCAGCACGCCCTCGAGCTGCGCGCGGTGCTCCCCGCCCGTGAACTGGTGCTGCGGGTCGGACGGCAGCAGGTGCTCGTCGACCCTGCCCCCACGCCGAACGTACACGGCCGGGTGGACGTCGCCCGACGCGTCCGTCTCGACGGCCACGGCGACGGCGTCCGGGGCGTCTCGCGCGTCGACGAACGCCTCCAGCGGCTGGATCCCGGCGTCGACCACGCCCGCCGCCGGGTCGACCTCCACCACCCGGGTCAGGTAGGACTGCTGGTTCCACAGCTCGGGGGCGATGGTCGCCTCCCGCAGCAGGTACGAGACCGCCTCGCCCGCCGCGACCGGCGGACGGGGCAACTGGACGCCGAAGCGCATCGCCGCGATGTGCCCGGCCAGGGCGCGGGCGTTGTACCGGAACCCGTGCACCGCGGCCGAGTTCGACGGCGTGCCGTACTTCTTCATGCCGATCGAACCCTGTGTGACGTTCCCCGCGAAGTAGACGCCCGGCACTGTCGGCGACTCCCAATAGGGCGTCTGCCGGGGCAGCCGACCGCCGTCGTAGAACCCCGCGACGCCGATGTCCGCGAGGTCGCGCATCGGCGTCCTGAATCCGGTCGCGGCGATCACGTCGTCCACGTCGAACACGAAGTCCCCCGGCCGGGTCGTCCCCGCCGCGAACACACGCCACCCGCCGTCGGGCAGCTCCTCGACCCGGTCGATCGAGACGTCGAGCACCAGCGTGCCGCCGGCCAGCACGTGGTCCTCGTACGGCTGGAGGTACCGGGCGCGGGCTGCCGCCGTCGAGTGGACCATGATCGACAGCCGGGCCGGCCGCGGCGATCCCAGGATCACCTGGCGGGCCACCGGCAGCAGCCCGTCGGCGATCTCGAACCCGGAGTTCCGTTTGCCGACGATGAAGACCCGCTTCCCCGTGTATTCGCGCGCCGGCTTCATGTCCACGTAGTGCGTCGCCCGGTCGAGCCCGGGGATCGGCGCCGTCCACGGTTCGGTCATCCCGATGGCGAACACCAGGACGCGGGCGCGGTACTCGCCGTCGGTCGTCTCCAGCACGAACTCCCCGGCGGGCTCGTCGCGCCGCGTCCGCTCCCACGTACAGCCGTACCGGACGCGAACGCCCCCCACCTCGACGAACCGCCGGATGCCGGCCTCCATCTCCGGCCGCGAGGGGAAGTACGAGGTTCCGTCCATCAGCGGCGGCAGCACGGCGCGGTGCGAGGGTTCGTCGCCGAGGAGCGAGTTCCAGTCGTAGCGCTCGTACTCGCGGGTGCCGGGCTCGACCGGCGCGTACGGCTTCGTCCACGTGATCAGCCGCTGGAACAGCGGGAACCGCCGGAACATCCCGCCGGGCTCGTCGTCGGCCGAGATCAGGGCGTGCTCGACGCCGAGCCGCGTGAGGCAATAGCTCGTCTGGATGCCCCCGGCGCCGCTGCCGACCACGACGACCGGATAGGACCCGGGCGGGAACGGCCTCACGTCGTTCGTCATCGATCCGGGTCAGCCCCGGAACAGGTTTGCGGCGCGCAGCCGCCGGGCCTGCGCCTGCATCATCCGGTACATCACGCTGGGGTGCGCCTTGAGGAACCCCTCCGCATCCGGTTCGGGGAGGACCAAAACGCGGAGCTGTCCCGCCGCGACCACGTCGGCCACCGGCGGCTCGCCGAGCAGGACGGAGACCTCGCCGAAATACTCGCCGCGTCCCAGCCGGGCCCGCTCCTCGCCGTCGATCTCGACGGCGACCTCGCCCTCGACGATGAAGTACAGCCCGCTCCCGGTGAACC
>DATLUW010000078.1:0-5747 GCA_035577825.1 Actinomycetota bacterium
ACGAACCATGCTTCGTCCGAGCCGGTGCATCCGATCTCGGAGCGCCAGCCGGCCGGCTCGTCGCGCACCGGCGCGGAGAACACCCTTGTCCAGGTTCGCCCGCCGTCCGTCGTCCGGTACGCGTCCGCGGCCGACGCCAGCCAGCCGTGATCCGGGTCGCCGAAGCAGACCCGGTCCGCCGGGGGCGAGCCGGCCGCGGCCACCCACGTCCTGCCGCCGTCCGTCGTCCGGACGAGCACGCCCGCCGAAACTCCCCATCCGTCCACCGCGTCCACGAACTGAACCTGCGAGAGGCCTCCGGCCGGTTCGGGCGCGGGCGTCCAGTGCGCGCCGCCGTCCATGGTCCGGAGCAGCTCGTGCTCGCCGAACGCCCACCCGTCGATTGGGTCCACGAACTGCAATGAGTCGATCTGGGCTGGGCCCTCGTACTGCCTGGTCCAGGTGGCACCGCCGTCCGTCGTCGCCTCGATCACACCGTCCCCCGCGACCCACCCGCGCCGCGCGTCCACGAAGTCCACGGCGTCGAGCGCCGGGAACCCGGAAGCCGCCGGCGACTCAGATGGCCCCTGCGCGCCGGCCGGCGGGATCGCGGTCCGAACCACGTACGAACGATCCTGCGGCGTCGTGCCCGTCACCCGGCCATGGTCGTCCGTTTGGAACCCCGAGCACGATTCCCAGAGGCTGCCGCCCGCAACCGCCAGTGAGCACCCGCCCTGCGTCAGGCGGAAGACGTCGATCTTGTTCGCCACGCGACCGGTAGCCGGATCGACCAGGTAGACAGCACTGCCCCCAGCGCTCATGCCCGAGAGCCCGCCGTTGGCCCAGATGCGCCCGTCGCCCACGGCAGCCCTGACGCCCGCGTAGCCCTCGAAGTCCGGGATGTCGTCAGTGTTCCGGGCCGCGTTGGTCGCAGGATCGATCAGGAACACCCCGGGGTCGCCGAGATCCCACAGCTCCCCTTCGGCGACCACGAGCGCTGCCGGCGAGCCTGCCTGGATCCGCGCCAACACCTGGCCGGTCGCAGGGTCGATCCGGTCCACCCCACCGACAGGATTCCGGTCGCCCACCCAGAGCGAACCGTCGAAGTACACAAGCGAATCGCACGCGCACTTCGGCGCGAGCGGAATGGTTAGCAACTGCTGACTGGTCACCGGGTCGAACGCGACGATCGAATCCTGTGCGAGCACCCAGAGCCGGCCCCCTCCGAGCGCCAGCGAACGGGCGCCGGTCAATGTCGGCACGTGCCGTGGCGTCACGGCACCGGTGGCGTCGAGGTGCCAGACTCCGTCGGCGTAGGTGAACCACACTCCCCCGCGCCCGTCCGCGATGAGATCCCCGCCGGGACTGTCAGAGACTGGAAGCTCGAAGCCGTAGTCGACGGCGTTCGTCGCAGGATCGATCCGGATGGCCTTGTGCCCAAGCACCCAGAGCTCGCCGCCGCTCTCAGCCATTGCCCAAGTGCCGCCGCTCGGGAGTTGAACCACTGCCTGCACATCCGGCCCCGAGGGCGGTGGCAGGATCGCGGGCGGAACTGCACGGGGCGGCGGAGTCCACGAGAGCGACCGGACGAACACGCTGCCAGCCCCCTGCACCGCCTTGGCCTGGGAGCCGTCGGGCTGCATCGCCCACAGCGCTCCGTCCCGGGCGAACCCGATCCAGTCCCCGTCGGGCGACCACGCCGGAGACGTCTCCTGGGCCGCATCGGGGGTGAGGTCGGTGGCCGCACCGGATGCCACGTCGACGACCCGTACGTCGTGGTCGAGCTTGGCGTCCGCGGACGAGAACGCCAGATGGGTTCCGTCCGGCGACCACGAGATCCCCCACATGCCCTCGGCCGGGGCGACGATGCGCGGCTTCCAGTCCGCGATCTCCGCCACGCCGATGCCCCTCTCGGCCGCGAGGACGGTGCACTCCTGGGCGAACGCCAGACGCGAACCGTCCGGCGACCACGCCGGGTCGGCGTACGTGCAGCCGGGCGGCGGGCTGGCGATCAGCCCGAGCCCCGATCCATCGGCGTCGATCCGGTACAGGGCGCCCAGCTGGGTCGAGAAGACCAGGGCCGACGAATCCGGCGACCAGGTGACGGCGGTCGGAGCGCTCTTGGTCGTCAGGGTTCGAAGGCCATCACCGTCGACGCCCACGACGCGGAGCTCCCCGCTCGCCTCGCCGGACACGACGAAAGCAATGCTCCGGCCGTCCGGCGATCCCGATGCCGCGTCCAGTCCAAGCGCCGTCTGCAGGAGGGCAGGGAGGTCGTCATCGGGCCGCATCCGGTACACCGAACCTGCGGGGTTGGGAGCGTTCCTCGAGCCGACGAACACCAGTCGTACGCCCGTCCGAACCTGCGACGCCGGCCCGGTCGGCGACGGCGTGATCGAAGGACCTGGCGGCGTGGGCGTGTGGCGGTGCTCGGGTCGAACGGCGTGCGACGAGATCGCCCAGACCGCGAGCGCGATCGCGGCAGCTGCTGCCGCCAGGGCGCCGGCGGTGACCGGCCAGTGGCGACGAGGCGGCGGAGCGGCGCCTCCGACTTCGATCGTCGACACGGCGGTGATCTCGTGGAACAGCCGGTCGATCTCGAACTGTTCCGAGTCGACGGCAGCGCGGAGGCGATCGCGGACGAAGGGGTCGGCGGTCACGATTCGACCTCCTCCTCCGACGCGCCGAGCGCAACCCTGAGCGCCCGGCGGCCGCGGGTGAGGTGTACGCGGACGGTCGACGCGGCGATCCCGAGCGTGGCTCCGGCCTCGTCGTCGTCGAGGCCCACGTAGTCGACGAGCACGACGCATTCACGCTGCTTCGCGCTGAGCCCGCGCATCGCAGCGAACACCTCCGCGCGGTCGGCCACAGCGGCCTCGGGACCCGGCACCGATGGGCGGGCCAGCTCATCGCCCAGTTGCGCACGCAAGGTTCGCCAGCGGCGTTCCCTTCGGTGATGCGAGGAGGCCAGGTTGAGCGCGGTTCGATACGCGAACCGGAGCGCGTGGTCCTCGGACTCGATCTCGGCCCAGTGTTCGAACAGGCGGGTGAACGACTCCTGGGCGAGCTGTTCGCCGAGGTCGCGGTCGTGCGCGACGAGCATCATCGCCCGGGCCACCTCCGCGAACCGCGTTCGGAAGAACGACTCGAACTCCGGCCGCGACTGCCGTGACGGCTGGGGCTCACGCGAGGCGACTCCAGGGCTTCGGGCAGCATCGTCCACACCGGCGTGTATACGCCCGAGTCCACCGACTTGCGTACCCCGAGGCCGAGAAAACCGGAGCGCCGACCCGGCGGTGGCCGGGCGGGCCGCTACGCGATGTCCTTCAGGAGCGCGGTCGTCGAGGCGGTCGAACCGACGATCCACGGCTCGTCGCCGTGGACGCCGTCGTCGGCGGCAAAGAACAGCAGGCCGTTGCTCGCCGCGATGTCGGACGGATCCGAGCCGCCCGTCCCCGGCCGGACGTCGAACACGAGCGCCGCGGTGCAGCAGGCGTGCACCGACCACAGCTCACGCCCGTGCGTCACGCCCTGTGAGGTGTGGTCCTCGGCCGAGAAGAAGATCACGCCGGACCGGCCTCCCAGGAACTGCGGATCGGAACCCTCCGCGCCCGCGAAGATGTCCTTCTTCATGAACGGCGTCCCGTCGGGCCGGGCCATCCAGATCTCGTCGCCGTGCTGCCCGTCGGTCGCGCTGAGGAACAGCACGTCGTTGCTCGCGCTGACCGCCCGGATCAGCTCCGATGGATTCGAACCGTCCGGTCCCGGGTTGATGTCCAATAGGACCGTCCCCGCGGTCGTGCCGTCGGTTCGCCACAGCTCCTGGCCGTTCGTCCCGTCGTCCGCCGCGAAGAACACCACGGTGTCCACGGTGGTGAGCTCGACCGGGTTCGATCCGACCGGCCCGGTCTGGACGTCCTTGAGCAGCTTGGCCCCGCCGGCCGCCGTCGTCCGCCACAGCTCGGTCCCCTTCTTCCCGTTGTCGGCGGCGAAGTAGAGCGAGCCCTTCAGCACGGCCTCGGGCGGCTCGTTCGACAGGGATCGGCCAGGCCCCTGGTCGATGTCGGCCACCATCTGCGGCCCACCGGGCGACAGCGTCCACATCTCCTGCCCGTGCTGGCCGTCGTCGGCCCCGAAGTACAGCGTCCCTCCGACGTTGATGAGGCCGCCCGGGTTGGAGTCCGGCATCCCCGGGTTGATGTCCGCGACCCGCCGGGTGCCGAGCGCCGTGCCGTCGCTCTTCCACAGCTCGTACCCGTGGTTCGGGTCGAACCCCGCGAAGTACAGCTCCCCACCGACGTTCGTGAGGTCGTACGGGAACGAGCCGGCCGAATCGTCGCCCGGGACGATGTCCTTCACGATCTTCGTGCCGGCCGGGGTTCCGTCCGTCTTCCACAGCTCGTCGCCGTGCGTCCCGTCGTCCGCAACGAAGAACAGCAGCCCGTTCCCTACGGTGAAGTCGTTGGGGAACGAGCTGTCCTGGCCCGGGAGCACGTCCTTCAGCAGCGTCGTCCCCGCCCGCGTCCCGTCGCTCACCCACGGCTCCTCACCGTGGGCGGCGTCCTCGGCGTGAAAGATCGTGAGGTTGCCGAAGTGGGTGAAGTCCGAGGGGTCGGACGACGCCGCCGTCCGGCTCCGGGCGGACCCGGGAGACGGTGCGGCGGTGGCGACGACCGGACGGGCGGCCGCGACCGCGACCGCGAGCAACGCCAGCACCAGCGTGATCCTCGATCCGCGCACGCGACCCTCCTCCGGGAGGCGCCAACCTGTCCGGCGAGCGATGGGCAATCTACGCAAACGCGTGGCGAGCGGGCAAGACTCCGTTCGGGTCTCGCGGGAGCCCCGGCCCCGCAGAGCTACGTCAGCGGAACCGTGTCCAGGTAGACGGTGCGCTTGCGCCCGGACCCGAAGTCCTCGCGTTCGACGAACACCAGACGCAGCGGCTTGGTCCCGATCGCGAACGGGAACTTCATCGCGGCCGTCCACCGCGTGAGGCCGCCGGCGATCGTCGAGTGGCCCATCGTGAGCGGCCCCTGCTGGACCTTCCAGCCGAGCGTCGGGTCGGCCACCCCCGTGTCGCGGAGCTGCGCGGCCACCGTCATCTGCCCCGGCCCCGGCATGGTCAGGGGGTCGTCCTGGCCGTTCGGCACGCTCCGGACCGAGGAGTACGACATCCCGACCACGGTGATCCGGATCTCGAAGTCCGACGACTTCACGATCGACGCGGTCCGATCGGGCGCCAGCCGCACGAAGTCCGCCAGCACCACCCTCGACAGGTGCGCGCCGGCGATCGAGTGCGGCTGGTACCGCACCAGCCCCATCCGGACGAACGGCCAGTAGTACGGAGGCAGCTCCATCTTCACGTCGGCGAACCACATCTTCTTGTCGTGGTCGAAGTCGACCTCGTGGCCGGCCACCGACACGCCCGGCGCGGCGATCTCCGCCATCTGGAGCCCCGCCCCGAACGCGGTCGCCAGCGGGAACAGGTCGTTCGTCACCTTGAACCCCGGATGCGTCGACGCGTAGACGGGATCGAACCCCCACTGCGTGATCCACTGCTTGAGGGACTCGGTCGGCCGCTCGCTGAACACGATGCCGAGCTTCTCCTCGTCGCCCGAGCTCCACCACGGCCGGTCCAGGAAGATCCGCAGGCCGTTCCCAACGCGCTTCGACGCGACGCCCGAGGGCGACCGGTGGCCCTGCCATTCGAACAGCGGCACCGCGTACTCCACTTTGGGCGGGTCGGGCCGGCGGGAGTTCTTCACGAT
>DATLUW010000079.1:0-2231 GCA_035577825.1 Actinomycetota bacterium
CACCGGGCAGCGGTTCCTGCTCGGGTACGACGACGCGGACTTCGGCATCTGGGACCGAACCGCCCCGGCCGCCCCCGTGGAGCGGTTCCCCCGCTCGGACGAGGGGTGGTCGCAGGCGTGGCGGCGGTACTCATCCCTCGAGCCGGGGAACCAGCCTGTCCAGGCCGTGACGACGGGGTCGTACGTGGGCCCGGCCGCCGACGGCGGCGTGAGCGCGCCGTACGGCGGAGCCGGCGCGGCCTACGTGAGCCCGGCAGCTCAGCCGGCCGGATGGGCGCACCAGGGCTACGGGGCTCCGGCGCGCCGGACGAACAGCATGGCCACGGCCTCGCTCGTCCTCGGGATCTGCGGGATGGTGCTGTTCTGGCTGTTCGCCGTCCCGCCGATCCTCGCCCTCATCTTCGGCAACGTGGCCCGCGGCCAGATCCGGACCTCGGGCGGCACGCAGGAGGGCGACGGCATGGCGATCGCCGGGATCGTGCTGGGGATCGTGGGCATCGTGCTGTTCGTCGTGGCCCTGATCATCGGGGCCACCCGGAACCCGTCATGAGCACCGAACCCCGGCCGGCGATGAAGCGCTGCCCGTTCTGCGCGGAGGAGATCCGCGAGGAGGCGATCAAGTGCCGGTGGTGCGGAATGATGCTCGATGGCTCCGACGCCACGTGGGTGGCCGGCGCGCCGGGCCAGGCGCAATGGCCGCCGTCGCCGCCCTCCGAGGAGGCGCTGCAGTACACGCACTCGGGCCAGCGGTACCTCCTCGGCTACAGCGCGACGACGTTCGGCATCTGGGACCGCCAGGGCTCGGATTCGCCCGTGGAACGGTTCCCCCGCACGACCGAGGGCTGGAACGCCGCGCGGGCGCGGTTCACCGAGCTCGAACCGCACTCGGTCGAGGTCGGGCTCGGACCGCCGGGGCTCCCGAGCTCGCCGCCCCCCGGCTCGGTCGCGCAGGGCGGCGGGCTCGCGCCGCCCTCGGCGGGCTGGTCCCGCCGGTCCCGCCCGACCACCGTGCACCCCGCGTGGTGGCTCGCCCCGATCCTGGCCGGCTGGCTCGGCGGCCTGATCGCGTGGCTCGTGAACCGCGAGGTCGAACCCACGGTCGCCCGCAACATGCTGATCACGGGCATCGTCGTGAGCGTGATCTCGGCGATCCTGATCTTCGGCGTGTTCGGGGGGAAGACCGGCTTCGGCCAGCTCTGAACGGGCGGCGGCCGGGGCCTCAGGACCCCGCGGCAGGTGGCGCCGGGGTTGCCGTGGCCGACGGCGTCGCAGCTGCCGCCGCCGGCGCGGCGCGCGGAGCGTTCTTCAACGGATTTCGCCACCCCGCCAGCGCGCCGAGCGCCCCGCCCACGGCCCCCCACGCCAGCCCGAGCAGCCCGCCGGTCACCGGGTCCGGCAGGATCGAGACCGACACCGGCTGCTGCGGCGGGGCGCCGTACAGCCGGAGCGTGATCCCGGCCGCCAGGCATCCCACGACCACCAGCGCCGCGAACCCGACGCCCGCGAGTCCCCCCGCCGCCGCGGCCAGCCCACGGGTGCGCACGGCACGAGCAGCGCGAACGCCCCCGATGACCGCCGCGGCCAGCGGCACGAGCAGGAACAGCCGGAACGCCGCCGGGGGTTCGCCGAACCGCACGTCGGCGAACGGCGACTTCAGCTCGCGCCGGTGACCGGGCAGGAGGGGCGCGGTGAGGTTCACGGCTCCGTGCCTCGGGAACTTCGACGGGCACAGGAACGCCCGCGGCTCGCCGGTTCCCTGGACGCGGTCGCATCCGCCCATGGCGGGCACCAGGACGAACATCGACTGATTCGGCAGCGCGAGCACGTGGTGCGCGAGGAGGTCGACGCCCGACGCCCCGTGCAGGGCCGTCCGGTCGATGTACGCGCGCGTGGCGTCCGGCCTCAGCCCCGCCAGCACCAGCAGCGCGAGGAACGACAGCCCGAGCGCCGTGACGAACATCCGCCACGCCCCGGCGAACCCCCCCGAGGCGAGCTGGGTCCACGTGCGCGGCGGCGCTGCCCCCGCCGGCTGCGGGGCGTTCGCCCGCACCCGCGACAGGCCCGACCACATCCCGCCGGTCGCCCCGACCACGATGCCGAGCACCGCCGGCAACACCGCCGCCCACGGCTTCGAGACGCCGATCGCCACCTCCCCGCCCCCGGTCACCGGCAGGTGGAAGTGGAACCCGACGAGGAGCGAGAGCAGGAACGTCATCAGCCCGAACGGCAGC
>DATLUW010000080.1:0-2889 GCA_035577825.1 Actinomycetota bacterium
CATGGCCTGGTCGGACGTGATGGTGCCGGCGGTCAGGTCCTTGTCGATGAGGTCGGCCGACGTGGGGCCGGCGACGACGTTCACTCGGGTCGCGGTGGT
This sequence comes from Actinomycetota bacterium, assembly GCA_035577825.1. Lineage (GTDB taxonomy): Bacteria > Actinomycetota > UBA4738 > UBA4738 > JACQTL01 > DATBHM01. Next base: position 100 of record DATLUW010000080.1, read on the forward strand.
GCGACAGTTGTTGCGCTCGTTCGACTCCTTGACCTTCGCGAGGTCGTCCGCGCACGCGACGACGTAGTAGATCCCCTCCGGCGTGGCCACCGTGGGCTTCAGCGAGATCGTGCCCGCCGACGTGGCGTTGTGGCTGAGCCTCGCGATCTGCCGGACCTGGATCATCCGGCGGTCGCCCACCCCGCGCAGCTTGTCGGCCGACAGGTAGAACCGCTCGGTCGAAGCGGCGGCCGCGGCCTGGCCGAGGTTCTTGACGGTGGAGGCGACGCCGAACGCGTGCCCCCGGACCACCCTGGCCGCGTTGGTCGACACGGCGGAGACGACAAGGTCCGGGAGAGGAACGGCGGAGGCCGGCGCGGCCGTGACCAGGGCGGCGAGCGTCGCCAGCGTGGAGACGAATGCGAATCGCGATGGCCGGTCCGGCCTCACGGCAACCTCCCGGGAGCCGGTCCATCGTAGCCCCGCCCGGTTCCCGCGGGAACCCTGCATCACGGGTCCGCCCGGCGATGCACGGGACGACACAACATCGACGTGTCGATGGTCACGTCGACGTCGGCGGGCTCACGGTGCCGCCGGCTCCTTACTCCTGACACCGGGCGCACGGTCGGTTCGAGGACATTCTTTGTGAGGCAACGCGCTCTTGCGTTCGACACCGGTGCGGCGGTTGAGTACCCGACGTGCACCGATGGAACGGCTCGCCGAGGTTCGCCGCGGTCCTCGTGGCCGTCTCGCTCCTGGTCGCGGTCGGGCCGACCGCCGCCGAGGCCGCGCCGGTCCACGTCGACTGCTCGCGTCAGGGCCTCCAGGCGAGGCTCAACTCGGCTTCGGCCGGTTCGACCCTGCTGATCTCCGGCACGTGCATCGGGAACTTCGTCGTCGGCAAGCCGCTCACGCTGCAGGGCAGCCCGCACGCCACGCTCGACGGTGACCAGGCCGGCACAACGCTCACGATCACCACGACCAAGCCGGTTCACCTTATGAACCTCACCATCCAGCGCGGGCTCGCCGACCACGGCGGCGGGATCCACGCCGCAGGAGGCACGCTGACCCTGAACCACGTGGTCGTCCAGGACAGCTACGCCATCGCCGACCGGGCGCAGGGCGGCGGCATCTGGAAGAAGGGCGGAACGCTCACCGTCGCCGCGAGCCAGATCGTCCACGACGTCGCGTTCACCAAGAGCAGCGAACCCATCACCGACGCCCAGGGCGGCGGGATCTTCATGCCCGCCGGCAGGCTCACCATCACGGGCTCGACCGTCGCCCACGACGAGGCCGTCTGCCACACCCCGGGCCAGTGCCAGACGCTCGGCGGCGGCATCGACTACGAGGGCACGGCCACCAGGACCACGATCACCAACTCGCACATCGACGACAACCGGGCCGTCGCCACCGGCAACATCGCCGTGGTCGCCGGCGCGGGCGCCGAGCTGCTCGCGAGCTTCACGATCACCGGCTCGACCCTGAACGGCAACGTCGCCGAGGGAACCGCCAACCGCGCCGACAGTCAAGCGATCGCCATCGCCGGCGCGCTGGCCGGCGCCAAGCCGTCCGAGCCGAGCAGGATCAGCAACACCACCATCGCGAACAACCGAATCGCCCTGGACTCCAAGGGCTCGAACGCGACCGCGGACGGGGAGGGCGCGGGCGTCGAGTTCGACGGCCCGCTCACCCTGACCGGCTCGCACATCACCGGAAACCGGATCTCGGTCGAAAGCAACGGCCAGGCGATCGCCGGCGGCGGGGCCCTGCGCGTCGGCCGCCTCACCCTCACCGACTCGACCGTCGCCCAGAACACCGTCCTCGTCCACGCCGGCCCCGGCACGGCCACCGCGACCGGCGGCGGGATCGATTCGCCCGGCAACGAACCCCTCGTGATCACGCGTTCCACGATCGCCGGGAACGACGCCCAGGCGACCAGCGCCGCCAACAACGCGACCGCGTCCGGCGGCGGTGTCGTCGGCCCGGGCGGCACGTTCACCATGAAGGCCTCGACCGTCAGCGGGAACGTCGGGCACGCCGAAGCAGCCGGGGGCACCGCCTCCGCCCACGCCGGCGGCGTCCAGCTGAACGGCGCGTCGGCCAACGCCCTCGTGCAGAACTCGACCATCGCCGCCAACCACGCGACCTCGACCGGTTCGATCGCGTTCGCCTCGGGCGGCGGCATCCAGTCCGCAGCCCAGACCGTCACGATCACGAACGCCACCATCGCGACCAACCGCTCGAGCGAACGCGGCGGCGGCCTCGAAGCCGCCGGTCCCACCACGACCACCCTCGAGGCCACGATCCTCGCGGGGAACGCCGCCCCCAACGGCCCCGACTGCAAGGGGACCGTCGCCTCCGCCGGTCACAACCTCCTCGGCGACGACACGAGCTGCTCGTTCACCGCCCAGCCGTCCGACAAGCGCAACAAGCCCGCCAAGCTCGGCCCGCTCCACGCGAACGGCGGCCCCACCCAGACGATGGCCGTCCTCGCCGGCAGCCCCGCCCTCAACGCCATCCCCAGGGCCGCCTGCGCCGTCCGGACCGACCAGCGCGGCGTCCATCGCCCCCAGGGTTCGGGCTGCGAGATCGGCGCCTTCGAGCTCCAACCCTGAGGACATCGGGATCGCTCCGGGCCCGAGGCCCTGTATCTGTTCCTGGCCGGTCCTCATGGGATACCTGCGGATGGCCACCCACCCGTCGATCTTCCCGCGGCCGCTTCCCGCGGATCAGGGGGTGAGCGACCCGTTCGCCTGAGACGGATCCGGGACGCCGCTCCCGCACCACAGTTGTAGCCTCGTGAGGGGCGTC
>DATLUW010000081.1:0-12975 GCA_035577825.1 Actinomycetota bacterium
CCGGCTCCGGCACGACCCCCGCCTTCGCCGCGGCCGCCGTGCGCCGCGCGGCCTCGGCCTCGTCGCGAATCCGCAGGCGGTGCTGCACGACCTCGAGCTCCGGCGCGTCCAGGCCCGACTCCCGCGTCAGCCAGGCGTTGAACGCCTTGGCGTCGGCCATGCGTCCGGCGAACCCGAACGCCGACGGCGGCACGCGCGTTCCGTCCGGCGTCGGCACCCACCGCACCAGGGACATCGCGATCTGCGACCCGAACCCCGCAGCGAGGCGCAGCGCGTACCGCACCGGGTACGACCCGCCCTTCGACAGGTTCAGCGTGCCGAGGTCGGGGTCGACCTCCTTGTAGTTCGGGACCGGCGGGACGATCCCCGACTCGAGGATCCGGACCGCGACGACGTCCTCGATCCCGACGCCCATCGGGTGCCCGGTGAACCCCTTGGTGTTCGCCACGACGACCTTGTCGGCGAACGGCCCGAACACGAACCGCAGCGCCTCGACCTCCGCCGCAGCACTGCCGCCGCGGGCCGGCGTGTACGTCTCGTGCGAAACGAACACCATCTCCGACGCGATCTCGTCGCGGCGGATCCCCCACCGGCGTTCGGCCTCGGCGACGAGCGATTCCATGACGCCCGAGATGTGCTTCACGTCGAGCCGCGTGCCGTGGAACGCGCTGTTCCCGTGCACCGCGGCGAGCACCTCGACGATCGGCCTGATGCCGCGTTCCTCGGCGGCCGCAGCCGACTCGACGACCAGCGCCGCGGCGCCCATCCCGACGATCATCCCGTGCCGCCGCCGGTCGAACGGCGTCGCGGCGTCCTCCACGACGTCGTCCGTCGCCGCCGCGCCCGACGCGAGGAACCCCGCGCCGATCCACTCCATCATGTTGTCGGACGTGGCGTCGTCGGCGGCGACGATCACCACGCGCTTGCACCGGCCCTCCGCGATCCAGTCCTCGGCGAGCGCGACGGCCTGCGTCGTGCTGGCGCAGGCGGCGTTCAGCTGCGTGTTCGGCCCTCGCGCGCCGACGATCTCGGCGAACTGCGAGTGCCCCATGGACAGCGTCCGGAACAGGAACCGCCGGTCGAACCCGTACGGCTCGGCCTCGATCTGCTCCTCGACGCCGGCGATGCGCCGGTCGAGCTCGGCCGCCGTCGTCGAGTCCTCCGCGGGGACGCGAGTCCGCACCGCCCGCAGCTCCTCGAGACGTTCGCGGCGGGCGCGGTCCCGGTGGTACGCGTTCAGCTCACCGGCGAACGCGTCGAGCCCCGGGAAGGCCGAAGCGAACACCACGCCGGTCGTGTCGGCCACCTCGGGCGGGAGGCCCCACCGCTCGGGCAGCTTCGTGCCCTTCGTGGTGGTCTTGTAGCGCATCACCATGGGGATGCCGGCGTCGCGCAGCGCGTCGATGCCGGCGGCGACCGCGAGCTTGGTCGATCGGTCGAGCGCCGGAATCCGCTCCGCGGCCACGCCGAACTCGGCCTCGAGGTCGAACGCCCCCGCCCGTCCGGCGAGCTTGATGACCTCCGACTCGTCGGCGATCGTCTCGAAGGACGGGTCGCCGTTCTCGCGCTTGACGAGGCGCGTGATGTGCTTGTCGAGCATCGCCGTGCGCAGGCGCGGCGGGATCTCGCCGATGAGCTGCTCGCCGCCGAGGATCCGGGCGATGTTCGCCTCGTCGAAGACGTGCTCGGTGCCGGGGAGCCCGATGCCGGCGCCGGTGATCACGACCGGCCGCCGGGCCGGGGGTTCCTCCACGGGCACGGCCACCGGGGCCGGCGAGGCGGCCATCGAGGTCTCCTGCCGGGTCGGCAACACCGCGTCCACGATCTCCGGGTGCGCCGCGAGCACGCCCGCGATCGCCCGCCCGAGCTCCTCGAAGCCGCCCGCGGCGGTGGTCGCCGGCATCGCGGCCGAAGGCTCCTTCGGCAGCCCGAACCCCGCCGCGTAGAGCCCGCAGAGCGCCTGGTTGAACGACGCGACGTCGCCGACCTTGGGGTGGTTCGTGAACAGCGAGACGACGCCCTCCTCGCCGGCGAGCACGTCGTCGACGAAGCTCTGCAGCGCCTTCTTGGGTCCGACCTCGACGAACACCCGCGCGCCCGCCTCGTACAGCGTGTGCAGCCCCTTGACGAACTGCACCGGCGAGGCCACCTGCGCCGCCAGGATGTCGAGCATCTGCTCCTTCACGTCGCCGGTCGTCGGGTAGAACTCGCCGCTCACGTTCGCAACGATGGGAAGACGCGGGGCATGCAGGTCCAGCCGGTCGAGCGCCCGGCGGAGGGGATCGCTGGCGGGCGCCACGATCGAGGTGTGGAACGCGTGGCTCACCGGCAGCGGGATGGCCTGCATCCCGGCCTCCGTCACGGCGGCGACGGCCCGGTCGACGGCGTCGCTCGCGCCCCCGATGACCGCCTGCGACGTGCTGTTGACGTTGGCGATCACGACGTTGCCGTCGATCCCGGCGAGGATGCGCTCGACCTCGACGAGCGGCCCGATCACGGCGGCCATCTTGCCGTTGTCCTCGATGCTGAGGCTCGTCATCTCACGCCCGCGGGCGCTCACGGCCTCGAGCGCGTGGGGGAACGTCAGCGAGCCGGCCGCGCCCAGCGCGCCGTACTCGCCGAGCGAGTGCCCCATCACCATGTCCGGCTCGATGCCGTACGCCGCCAGCAGCTTCGTCAGCGCGGAGTCGACGGCGAGCACCGCCGGCTGGGTGATCGCGGTCTGCATCAGCGAGACCTCGGCCTCGGCCATCGCGGCCGGGTCGTCCGGATCGGCGAACAGGTACGAGGTGAGCGATCGGCCGAGGAGCGGCGTCATGATCTCGTCGGCCTCGGCGAACGTGTCGGCCACGATCGGGTCGACCTCGGCGAGCGTCCGGGCCATGTTCGCGTACTGCGAACCCTGGCCGGGGTACAGGAACGCCACCTTGGGAGCCGGGCCCGACCCGTGGAAGATCCCGCGGCCCTTGAGCGCCTTCCACGTGGCCGGCGCGTCGGCCTCGAGCGCCGTGACGGCGAGCTGCACCTTCGCGGCGAGTTCCTCCGCGTCGGCGTAGTCGATGGCGACGCGCTCGGCCGCGGCCAGGTCCTCCCGGCGCGGAGTCCCGGGGGACGGGAGGCGTCCCCCCGCCGCCTCCCGCCCGATCTCCGCAAGGCGCTCGGAGATCTCCCCGGTGGTCTCCCCTCCCACGACGAGTGCCCCGCGGAGCGGCATGCGCTCCGCTGCACCCGGGTCGGCTGTGACCGTGTCGGCGGCCGCGGGAGCGCGGTCCACCGCGGTGGCCGCGGCGGCAGGGCGCTCCGCCGCGACCTCGGTCGACTCGGGAGACGTGACGTCCTGCGCAGCACGCGTCTCCATCGAGGCGGCACGAGCGCCGCCCGACGCGCCGGGCACGTACTCCTCCAGCACCGCGTGCCAGTTCGTCCCGCCGAAGCCGAACGCGCTGACGCCTGCCCGCCGGACGCCGCCGGCCGGGCGTTCCCACTCGCGGAGCTCGGTGTTCACCCGGAACGGCGAGCGCGCGAAGTCGATGTTCGGGTTCGGCTTGTGGAAGTTGATCGACGGCGGCAGCACGCCGTCGTGGAGCGCCAGGATCGTCTTCAGCAGCCCGGCGCCGCCAGCGGCCGCCTTGAGGTGGCCGATGTTCGACTTCACGGAGCCGAGGGCGATCGAACCCGGCGAGAGCGAGGTCGCGCCGAAACCCGCGGTGAGGCTCTCGACCTCGACGACGTCGCCGACCCTGGTCGACGTCCCGTGGCCCTCCACGAGCGTGGCCGTGGTCGGGTCGAGGCCGGCGTTCCGCCAGGCCCGCTCGACCGCGAGGCGCTGGCCGATCGGGTTCGGTGCGGTGATGCCCTTGCCGCGGCCGTCGCTCAAACCGGCGATCCCGCGGATCACGGCGTAGATGCGGTCGCCGTCGCGTTCGGCGTCGTCGAGACGCTTCAGCAGGAACAGCGCCGCGCCCTCGCCCATGACGAACCCGTCCGCGCCCTCGGCGTACGGCCGGGTCCCGGTCGCCGACAGCGCGCCGATCTTGCAGAACTTCACGAACGCGGTGGCGCCCATGTTCCGGTCGACCCCGCCGGTGATCGCGGCGTCGAAGTCGTGCGTGAGCAGCCCCCGAACCGCCGAGTCGACGGCCGCGATGGCGGAACCGCAGGCGGCGTCGGCGATGAGGCTCGGCCCCCGGAAGTTGAAGACGTTGGCGACCCGCCCGGCCACGATGTTGGCGAGCTCACCGGGCATGGTGTCCTCGGTGATCCGGGGCAGCCGCACGCCGATCTCGTGGTGCAGCTCCTCGATGAGGGCATGCCGGACGTCCTCCGGCAGGCCGCTGAACGTGGCCGACTTCGCCAGGGCCTCGGCGTACTCGGGAAAGTAGATGCGGAGCGAGGTCATGTAGTGGAGCTCGCCCGCCAGGGCGTTGCCGAGGATGACGGCGGTCCGTTCGCGGTCCATCGCCGAGCCGCCGCCGGCGGCGTGGTCCTCAAGGACCGAACGGGTGCAGGCCACTGCCCACTTTTGCGCGTCGTCCATCGCCTCTGCGACCTTCGGCGGGATGGGCAGCTTCCAGGCCATTGGATCCCAGGTCCACTCCCGAACCCACCCGCCGATCCGCGAATAGGTCTTGTCGGGCGCCGCGGGATCCGGGTCGTAGTAGAGCTCGGGATCCCACCGCGACGGCGGGACGTCCCCGATGCTCGAATGCCCGGTCCGCACGTTCTCCCAGAACGTCGCGGCGTCCGGCGCGTCGGGGAGGATCGCCCCGACGCCGACGACCGCGACCCCCGCCTGCTCTTCATCGAACCGCATCGCTCCCGCCTCCTACCGGTACAGGGCGTCCCGCACCGCGTCCATGTCCTCGATCAGCCCCGTCTGGGCCTTGTCGATCTCACTCGTGCGAACCGCGGCCGCCAGCACGTCCGCGTCCCCCTCGGGGTCGGCACCGGTCACCAGCCGGTGGCCTTCGTGCGCGACCCGGAATGCCGCTTCCCGCGCGTACACGCGGGCCACTGCCGCGAGCTCGTCGGCCTCGAACCGCCGATCGGCCTTGTCGAGCAGCGTGCCGTCCGCGGCGGCGGCCGCCCGTCGGCACAGCGCCCCCGCGCACTCCGCTGCCGCGACCAGCTCGCCCAGCCGCAGCAGCACGTGCTGGTTCCGGGTGAGCCGGGCGACGCGGGCGCGCTCCATGACCTCCGCCAGCGCGTGGAACGCGAGCGCCGCAATGCCGGCGCCGACGTCGGGGTTCGCCTCATGCAGCGTCTCCGACCGGGCAGCGAGGTCGTGGTAGTGCTGGCCGCGCGTCTTGAGGTGCTGCTGCCAGCGGTCCCGCGAGATCGTCATCTCCATGATCTCCGAGGTGCCCTCGTAGATCGTCGTGATCCGGACGTCGCGCCGGATCTTCTCGACCATGTACTCCTTCACGTAGCCGTAGCCGCCGAGCGCCTGGATGGCGGCCTCGGCCGCACCGAGCCCGGCCTCCGTCGCCACGTACTTCGCGATCGCGCCCTCGGTGTTGAGCGAGCCCTCGTCCCCGGCGTCGATGCGGACCGCGGTCTCCTCGATGTAGGCGCGCCCGGCCTCGAGACGGCAGGCGTGCGGCACGATCAGCTTGTGGGTGTAGCCCTGCTTCTCGCTCAGCGGGCCGCCGGCCTGGATGCGTTCGATGGAGTAGGGGATCGCGCGGTCGAGCGCCGCCCACCCGGCGCCGAGGCCGAACGCCGCGACCATCAGCCGCGTGTAGCCGAACACCGCCTGGGCCTGGACGAGGCCCTGGCCCTCCTCCCCGCCGACGACGCGGTCGAGGTCGACCTCGACCTCGTCGAGGAACAGCGGGGCGGTGTTGCTGGCGCGGATGCCGTGCTTGTCCTCGTTCTTGCCCTGGGTGAACCCCGTCGCGCCCTTGTCGACGACGAACCAGGTCGGGCCGCCCGGCGCGTTCGCCAGGATGGTGTACGCGTCGGCGATGGCGCCGTTCGAGATCCATTGCTTCTGGCCCGTGATCCGGTACCCGACCGTCACGCCGTTCTCGACGACCGGCTTCGCGACCGTCTTCAGCGCGCCGAGGTCGCTCCCGGCCGCCGGCTCCGTCGCCCCGTACGCGAACAGCAGCCCTTCGTCGGCGATGCGGCCGAGCCATTCCTTCTTCTGCTCGGGGGTCGCGCCGACGGCGATCGGGTCGCTCCCCAGGAACGTGGCGAACAGCGACGTCGCCACGCCGAGGTCCACCGCTGCGAGCACCTCGCAGACGCGGTACACGTCGAAGGAGTTGCCGCCCATCCCGCCGTACTCCTCCGGGACGAACAGCAGCGAGATCCCGAGCTCGGCGCCGTTCATCGCCCGGACGACGTCCTCCGGGCACTCGTCGCGCTCGTCCAGCTCCAACAGCTTGGCGTCGGGCAGCTTCGCGGCCGTGAACTCACGGATCGCGTCCAGCGTCATGGACAACGTTGCTTCGTCGAGGCCGCTCATGGCCCAGCTCCCTTCACACCGCAGGTCTGGATCGAGCATTGCGAACGGGGTGGCGGCAGCCCCGGGCATGGCGGCCCAGTGTGGGCGGGACCAATGACCCCCGATCCGGTCGAACGCCCTCGCGGGTAGTCGCGCTCCGCGCAGGCACCTCAGCGCCCGGCGGTGCGGCCCCCCGGCCGGGCGGCACGTCGGCGCGCGGCCGTGCCCCGGGCTTGGGCGGCGCCTCAGAGGCCTCGTTTCAGACGGGGGCCGGCGCCTCCGGCACGGGCTGGGTCGGCTGCAGCAGGAAGATCCAGATGTCCCAGGCCACGTGGCTGACGACGAGCGAGCCCATGGGCATGCCGGCCGCAGCCAGCGCGGTCCAGTAGGCGCCGGCGGCCGTCGCGGCCCCGATGAGCGTGGCGTTCCCGGTGGGGAGGTGCGCACCGCCGTACTTCAGCGCGGCGATCGCCGCGCCTTTCCAGCGCCCGTACGACAGCTGGCTGCGTCGCAGGACGAATCCCCTCCAGAACAGCTCTTCGGCCGGCCCGATGACGAGCGCCAGCCGCGCGGCGATCTCGATCCTGGGACGGAGCGAACGCAGCGCGTACACGTCATCGATGTCCTCGGCCCCCTTCGGCATGATCCTCCGGGCCGCCCGGTCGCCGAACCGAAACACGCCGTACAGCCCGGCCGCCGATGCCAGGCCGAGCGCGACGTCGCGGGGGCGGACCCGCGTCCCGCGCAGCTCCGGCTCGGCCGCGAGCGCGAACGTCCCGAGCCCGAGCCCGGTGTGGGTCATGCGGTCCCAGAACCGGTCGCGGGGCCCGCGGAAGGTCGCCGCGAACGCGCCGTATGCACCGATCAGCCCGGCCGTGAGCAGCGTGTCGAAGCGCGGGCGCCGCTCGATCGAACCGGGAGCCCGGCCCGTGGCCGCTGCCGGCTCGGATCCGGTCGTCAATTCGCGGCCGCCGCGATCACGATGCCGGCCGCCAGCAGGAACCCGAACGCCGCGTGGAGCTGGGCGGTCTCGAGGTCGAGCATCGCGATCGCCCGCTGCTGCCCCATGGCCCCCAGCTCGGACGCCTGGATCACCCGGACCAGGAGCGGCATCGACAGCAGCGCCAGGAGAGATTCGACCGGGAGGGACTTCGCGAAGACCGCGGCGCCGAGCGCCAGGTACGCCCCCACCACGAGCGCCAGGTACACCCAGTGCGCCACCGTGCGGCCGAGGCGGATCGACAGCGTGACGCCGCCCGCCCGCGTGTCCTCCGAGATGTCGCGCCACTCGTTCCCGTGGAGGATCGCGGTGACCAGCAGCCCGACGGGGATGCTCACCCAGACGGCCGCCCACTCGAACGACCCGGTGATGACGAAATACGCGCCGACCACCGACAGCGGCCCGAACAGCAGGAACACGATCGGGAGCCCGAGGGCCCGGAACTTGTACTGCAGCGGCGGCGCCGTGTAGCCCCACCCCCCGACGAGCCCGGCGAGCCCGAGCGCGATCACCAACGGGCCGCGTTCGATCGTCAGCCAGACCCCGATCGCGGTCGCCGCGACGAACGCCACCACCACGATCGTGAACGCCTCGCGTTCGGAGATGCGGCCCTTCAGCAGCGCGTGGCTCGCCCGCGGCGAGGTGATCCGGTCGGCGCCCTTGCGGACGTCGTAGATCTCGTTCACGACGTTCGTCCCGATGTGGAGCAGCACGAGCGCGAACAGCGCGCCGAGGAAGAACGGCCACGAGAACTCCCCCGCCAGCGCGGCGAGCGCCCCCGCGGCGACCGGCGGGACCGTCGACGCCGTGAAGCTGAAGGGCCGAACGATCTCGAACCAGGCGCCGGCGTGCCGGCGGAAGCGTGCGCCGAGCGAGAGGTTCGAAGCGTCGCCGAGGCCCCGCGGCGCTCCGGGTCCGGCCCGGTGCTCGGACCACTCGGCAGGCTGTTCGGAGCCCGCCGGCGGAGCGACCGGCACAGCCCCGACCGACCGCTGCGAGCCGTACAGCTCGGCCGCGCGGAACAGCGCCTCGACCTGTTCGTCCTCCTGCACCACCGGCTGCAGCACGGGGGTGTCCATGCCGGCCGCGTGGTAGTCGAGGGCTCGGGCGGCGACCTCCTCCTCCGTCCCGCACAGCAGGAAGGCGTCCATCATCTCGTCGGGGATGAGCTGCGCGGCCTCGTGATAGTCCTCGGCCCGCCACAGCCCGAAGATCCGGTCGCGGAGCTCCAGGTCGAGCCCGGCCCGCCGCAGCGCCACGTCGGTCTGGATCGCCATCATGTAGATGACGAACGGCTCCCGCTTCGCACGGTTCAGCGCGGCGCGCCGGCTGGAGTCGACGAGCGAGAACAGGTAGCCGGCGACCTGCACCGCGTCCTCCGGGCGGCCGGCGGCCACGCTGGCTCGCTTGATCTTCGGCACCATCCCCTGGAACGACTTCAGCGATTCGAGCGGCCGCGCGAGGTAGCCGTCGCCTTTCTCCCCCGCGAGCTCGAGCATCGGCGTCCGGTAGCCGGCCACGAAGATCGGCACGTGGTGCACGGGGGCGAACATCGGCTCCACCGGCGGCACGCCCTCGGAGCCGGGCGGGACGCGTTCGCCCTTCCACATCTGCCGGAGGAGGTCGATCGTCGCGCTGACCCGGTCGTGCCCCTCTTGCGGCGAGTACGGGATGCCCATCTGCGCGAGCCGCAGCGGCAGCGCCGAACCGAGCCCGAGGATGATCCGGCTCGGCGCCATCTCGTCGAGGGCGCTGACGGTCATGGCCAACAGGACTGCGTGGCGGGTGAACGGGTTCACGGCGCCGAGCGCGACCTTGATGCCGTCGACGTTGCTCGCCAGCGCGGACGCATAGGTCACTGCGTCACGTTCGAAGTAGGAGTCGTGGACCCAGACGCTCGACAGGCCGAGGTTGCGCGCCTGCTCGGCCCAGCCGATCACGTCGGAGACGGAGCCCCTCGCCGCGAGGCCCAGCCCGACCTCCCTGCTCAGCTCCGTCACGTCGCTCCCATCACCCGCCGGTCGTCCTTCCGGCAACCGCGCCGCTCCGGCCGCCTCGCTGGTGCGCCGCAGCCGATCACGCCCGGCGAGCGGTCCACAGGGTAACCATTCCGGGTTGCATCACCCGCCACCGAACCGCCGTGAAGCCGGCGTCGCGCAGCATCCCGCCGATCGCTGCAGGAGGCGGCAGGTGCGCGAGCGAGCGCACGAGATAGCGGTACGCGTCGCCCTGCCCCGCGAGGCGTCCGTAGATGGGCGCGGCCGTCCGGAAGTACGCGTCGAACAGCCTGCGCCGCAGCGGATCCGGCGGCTCGGTGATGTCAACGATCGAGATCCCGGCCCCCGAGAGCACGACCCTCGCCAACTCCCCGAACGCCGCCGGCAGGTCGTCGAGGTTGCGCAGGACGAACCCGCTGAGGGCGCCACCGAAGCTCGCGTCGCGGAACGGCAGCCGGAAGACGCTCCCCTGGACGAGCCGGGGCACGCCGCGCCGGGCGGCCTCGGCGAGCATGGCCGCGCTCACGTCGAGGCAGACCACGCGGTGGCCGGCCGCCCCCGCCCGGTCGGCGAGGCGCCCGGTCCCGCACCCGAGGTCGAGCACCGGCGCGCCGATCTCGGCGCGCAGCGAGCTGATCGCCGCGCGCCGCCACGCCCGGTCCATCCCCATCGACAGCAGGTCGTTCACCAGGTCGTACCGGGGAACGATCGCGTCGAACATCGAACGAACGCGGGGCTCGCGCGGCGCGGTCCGTCGCCGGTCGCCCGAGGCCTGGCCTCCGGATTGCGGCTGGGCGCGGCTCACGTCAACCGAGCGACCACGAGGCCGAGCGCCAACAGCGACAGCGCGTACGCCGTGGCTCGAAGCGCGCGCTCGGGCGCGGCGCGCAGGGACGCTTCGTCGATCGGCTCGACCGTCCCGTCGTCGAGCACGAGCTGCCCGGCGACCGCGGCGGTCCGCCGGCGAAGCCGGCGGACCGGCGTGGAGAGCGCACGCTGCGCGACGGACAGCAACAGACACCCGCCGGCCACGAGGACCGCCTCGACGCGGATGGTTCCGGTCTGCGCGAGGTACGCCGTGATCGCCGGGAACGCCCCCCACGCGACCGCGAACCACCAGTCCCCGTGGAACCGCCCGCCGAACAGCTCGAGGTTGTACGCGAGCACGATGAACGCCCCGAACCCCACGCAGAGGAGCAGCCACCACGTGACCCGCGCCGCGCCGACGATTCCGAGCGCCACCGCGATGGCGAGCGCGGCGATCGCGACCGCCCACAGGACGCCGTTCGGGATCCGCGTTCGCAGCGGCCGCCCCTGCAGCTCGTCGAGCGCGTGCGCGGTGAGCCCGACCCCGAGGAAGAACGCCACCAGCGTCGCGGCGAGCCGTCCGCCGTCGAGCACCGGCGCGACCGCCGCGCCGAACACGACGTACGACAGGTGCCAGGCCGTGTACGGCGGGTGCAGCAACGTCCACCAGTCGCGCCACCCGCCGGATCGCATCGCGTAGAACGCCGGCCGGCCGGGCTCGTCCCGGCCGGGCGGCTCCGTTCGACCCGCCGCGAGCCTCGCCTCGGGCTCAGACATCGGCGGCCTTCGTTCCCCAGATCACGATGCCGCCGCCGAGGCTCATCGGGCGGTACCGGACCGGCGAGATGCCCGCGCCCCGCCACCAGGTCCCCTGTTCGGCCAGGGGATGGTCGCGGTAGAAGCCCGAGATCGACGGGCCCAGGAACCGCCCGGTCGACCACCACTCGCGCGAGGCGAGGCGCCCGCCGACCGGCAGGCCGACGCGCGTGTAGAGCACCCAGGCGGCGCGCCACAGGGGGTTCGGCGGCACGAGGAACTCGAGGTTGGCGAGCGTCCCGCCCGGCCGCAGGACGCGGGCGAGCTCGCGGAGCGTCGCCGGCGGGTCGTCGACGTAGCGCAGGAGGTACGTGAACGTCACCGCGTCGAACGCGCCGTCTTCGAACGGCAGCCGTTCGCCCTGCCCGAGGGCGAACGACACCCGCCCCTCGAGCCCCGCGGCGGCCACAGCCGCGCGAGCACCCGCGAGCATCTCCGGGCTCTGGTCGAGCCCGACGACCCGGGCGCCGGTCCGTTCGGCGGTGGCGATCGCCACGCCCGCCGTCCCGGTCGCGACGTCCAGCACCGTCGACGACGGGGACGCGTCGAGCCGCGACACCATGAACCGCCGCCACCGCCCGTTCTGCCCGAACGACAGCAGCTCGGCCATCAGGTCGTACTCGGGGGCGATGCCGGCGAACAGCCGCCGGGCGTGCCGCGTTCGGTCGCTCATGCTTCGACGCTCCGTGCCGGCATCACCCGTTCGCTCACCGTTGCGCCGTTCGCTCGCTCACCGTTGGAGGAACGACTCGAGGACGGGCGTGACGAGGTCCGGCCGTTCGATCGGGGACGAGTGCCCCGCGCCGGCGATCGGAACGAGCTCGGCCCCGAGCCCCTCGGCCATGGTTCGTGCGAGGTCCATCTCGATGGCGACGTCCTCCTCGCCGTGGATCACGACGGCCGGGACGTCGATCTCGGACAGCCGGTCGGTGACGTCGTCGCGGCGGGTGACGGCATGCATCAGCTCGATCGCGTCGAACGTCTCCTGGCGCATCCACCGTTCGATCCAGTGTCGCTTGAGGTCGTCGCCGGCGCTCTCGCCGAACAGGAACGTCGACGCGATGCCGAGCAGCTCCTCGTTCCAGCCGAACTCGGCGGCGACCTGGGCCGAGGCCTCGAACATCGGGGCGTGGTTCTCGTTCTCGGGCCCGGCCTGCGAGTCGATGAGGACGAGGCCGGCGACCCGATCCGGGTGCTTCAGCGCCGCCCGGAGCGCCTGGAACCCGCCCTGGCTGACGCCGCCCCAGACGGCCTGTTCGATTCCGAGGTGGTCGAGCAGCGCGACGTGGTCCTCCATCAGGTCCCACTGGTCGTACGCGGCGCGGCGGTGCTCCGATCGCCCGTGCGCGCGGAGGTCGGGCGTCACGAACCGGAACCGGTCGGCGAGCGCGTCGACCTGGGGTTCGAACTGCGTCGCGTCGAACAGCAGCCCGTGCGCGAGCAGGACGGCCTGCCCCTCCCCTCGGTCGTCGTACGCGAGCCGCCAGCCGTCGTGTTCGAACTCCGTCACCAGCTCCTCCTGTGGACCCGTGCAGGTTGTGCCGGGCCATCTTCGGCGGAGGACGGAACCCGCGGCAAACGGAGCGAACTGCCGGGTGTCGGGTTCGGCCTCTCGTCGCCTCAGGCCGAGACCGGGATGCCCGAACGGCGCGCGGCCTCATGGGCGGGAAGGATGTAGCGGAACCTCGGCGGGATGGCCGGACGGAGCACGCGGACGACGCGGAGGTTCGCCCGCATGGCGGCCTCCCGGACGGGATCCCAGCGGACCCCGTATCCGGTCCGGAGCGGCGCGGGGAGCGAGCCGAACGCCCACCACGCCACGCCCTTCAGCACCGGCCGCCACTCGGCGCCCGGCGGCGGCCGGCGGAACATCCGCGCCACGTCGAGCGCCGCATCGGTGACGA